>JBILCT010000144.1:0-4409 GCA_044353025.1 Ferruginibacter sp.
TTCTTATTTAGTTGTTTTTTAGAATCAATCTGTTCAGAAAATTTAATCATTTACCTTTGTTGGACACATTTATTACAACCGTTTTTAAAATATCAAAGATGAAGTTCAAATATTTATTGCTGTACCTTCTATTGTTTTTTATCAACATAAATCAAAGCTGGGCACAATGCTCGCTTTGCACCAAAACTGCACAGCAACTGGGAGAGAAACCCGGACTGGGTATGAATAACGGTATTCTTTACCTGATGGCTACTCCGCTCATTATCATGGCAATCATTGGAATCAGATGGTGGAAATCTGAAAATAGAAATACAGAAAACGAATAGTTTAATTATCTCAGCCATTTCATGAATCACCATCTTCCCTTTTCGCATCCCACACTGAATCCAGAGGATAAAGAAAAACTCCGTCGATTGCCATTAGACCAGGCGGGAACCATTGAATTGGATGGAAATATCTTTCATTTCCATCACACAGGATCTTTTCTGGATACCTATCACGAAATTTTTGAAAAGCAGATCTACCGATTCCAGCCACAACGTGCTAATCCAATCATCATCGATTGTGGCGCAAACATGGGATTAAGCGTCCTGTTTTTTTCTAAGTATTATCCCGATGCAAAAATTATTGCGTTCGAACCGGAACAAAAAATACTGGATGTGCTCCAAGAAAACATCCGAAGTTATCAGCTGAACCAGGTTGATCTGCATCCAACCGCTGTATGGGATGAAAAAACAACCCTGCATTTTTTTACAGACGGAGGCATGGGCGGAAGCGTAACCAATCAATACAGTCAACAAGTCCCTGTTTCGATTCCTACAGTAAGATTGGCTGATTTTCTGGATCAAAGAATCGATCTACTAAAGATGGATATTGAAGGTGCTGAATTCAGGGTGCTATTGGATTGTGAGAAAAAATTACACCTGGTCGATCATCTCTTCATTGAGTATCATAGTTTCAGAAATGAAGAACAACAATTAGACAGCTTGTTGCAATTGCTCAAACGCAATGGATTCAGGTATCATCTGCAGGAGTCATTTTCTAGAAAACGACCCTTTGTAGATACTGAATTGGCTTGTGAGAATATGGACATGGCCATCAATGTTTTCGCATATAAGGATAGTTTCGAACAAAAAAACACAGCAGATAAGCAAGTCAATTCAACTGATTTGCCGCTTGTTAGCATTTGCATGCCACTGTATAACGGTGAAGCATACCTGAAGCAAGCAATTGAATCCTGTATAAATCAGGATTATCCCAACCTGGAAATTCTGCTGGTAGATGACGGATCTACGGATAACACTATCCACATCGCTCAAACTTATGCAGGAAAGGATGCAAGAATACGCTTAGTAGTAAATGAGCAAAACCTCGGTCTGGTGGGCAATTGGGAGCGTTGCATCGAATTGGCACGAGGAAACTGGATCAAATATCAGTTTCAAGATGATCTCATGGAAAAAGATGCGATTCGAAAAATGATTGATGCATGTTTAACACAAGATGTTAGCATCGCTCTTTGTGCACGGCAGTTTTTATTTGAAGAAAATGCCGATCCAAAAATCAAAGAGGCGTTCACACAAAAATTAATCAAACCCGAACAACTCTTCATACGCAAAACACGTTATGAGCCGCTGGAAACCGCTCGTATCCTGGCTCCACACCTGATTGAAAATGTGCTGGGTGAACCGATCTGCTTTCTCTTTCACAAATCTGTTTATCAAGCAATAGGCGGATTTAATCATGCGCTCAAACAATTGGTGGATTATGAGTTTTTCCTGAAACTTGTACTCAATCATCCATTCGCTTTTTTATCTGAAAAATTAGTTCAATTCAGGGTACATGATGGATCAACCACTTCGAAAAATGTAATCAGGAAGAAAAAGAACAACGCCTCTGAAATCAAACTGATTCAAAACTCAATCGGAGAATTTATACAGATGGTTCAATGGTATCAAGAAGCTCCGTTGTTTTCGTCTATTCGTGACTGTTGGGGTGCTGATCGTTTGGCTCTTTATGAGAAATATCTTTTCTTAAGGACCTCCAAATATAGTGGTAGCAGAAACGTGAGACTGGCATTAAAGGATGTGATTTCAACAAGTCGGCATCTCCAGGGATACCATTATCATTTCTTTCGTTACAAATGGATCAAGCAACAATTTAAACGCGAGATCAAACCTTATCTCAACAAGCCTTTCAGCTTTTTCTCCTGATTAGTTTTCCCTGAATTCTGGAAAATCGAGCAACTCGTATACCCGTTGAATGCCTTTTTCGCAGATGATATCATACAATGCCTGAACAGTAATACCCTGCATACGTTTTTCCCGAATGAGTTGAAATGCTTTTTCAGCAATCAACCATTTTGATCGGTCATTTTTATTGTCCATCTGGACGCCCTTCAAATAATCATACACTTCGTTTATACCTTCCTGTGATGATGCGATTGTTTTAAAAATCGGCGTTTGCGGTTTATGTTGAAAAACGGGAGCCAGCATGGCTTTTAGGTTATTGATGAATCTTTCCGCATCCGGACGATCAGATTTGTTCACAACAAACAAATCAGCAATTTCCATCAGTCCGGCTTTCATGGTTTGTATCTCATCTCCTGATTCCGGTACCAAAATCACCATGGTCAGATCGGCCAATCCGGCAATTTCAATTTCACTCTGACCCACACCTACAGTTTCAATGATGATCCAATCAAATCCGCCACACTTCATCAATTCCATCAAATCCAAAATCTGCGGATGTAAACCACCCAACGAACCGCGCGATGCCAAAGAACGAATGTATACCTGCGGATGATTATACCAACTGCTCATACGAATTCGATCGCCCAGCAAGGCACCCAAATGAAAGGGGGAGGAAGGGTCTACACAAAGCACACCCACCCTTTTTCCATCCGCAACCATTCCATGAATCAACGCGTCTGTCAATGTGCTTTTACCTGCACCCGGCGGACCGGTGATGCCCAAAACTTTGGAGGCTGGATTGGGTTGAAGTCGACGCATCAGTTCCTGCGTACCCTCAATGCGATTCTCCACCAATGTGATAAGTCTGGAAATAGAGAAAACATCTCCGCAGACAAGCCCTTCATACAAGGCATTCCAATCTATGGTAGTTGTAGACATATCAGCGGTTGTATTGATCCAATCCTAATGGACTTTGAATGGTTTTTTGAAGAATGGCCTGATTCATTCTGTCGATATTGATCTGTTCCATTGCGCGCGAGGCTTCACGATGATACAAATGATAGCAGATGCCACCAAATTTCAAAAAGCGTTTTTTAATACCAGCATTCATCAAGCGAATTGCCAACTCACTGTCTTCTCTTCCCCATCCCGTAAACGCTTCATTATAACCATTGACGGTCATCAAATCTGATTTCCAGAAGGCCATGTTGCATCCCTTCACATAGTACTTATGCTTTCCGGAACGTTTATAAAATAGCGCAAAGATTTTTTGTAATAAAGGAACACGTAATCCGTTGAATTGATTTTTTCCCTGCAGATTTCCTTCAAAATATTTGCTGTCATTTTTTTCAAACAACATCTCGGTGGTTTCTCCCGATAACAGCACCCTGCTTCCAGTCGTAAAGCATCCGCGCTTCGCAAATTGAAGATGGTCTTCAATGAAGTTCGGATGTAAAATCAAATCGCCATCAATCTGAATACAATATTCGCCGGTTGCTGCAGCAAATCCTTTATTACGAATGCGCGCCAATTGAAAACCTTCATCTGCCTGCCATACATGAATGATGGGAACAGCAATTTTAGTTCGAAATGAATCAATCAATGCTTTCGTATCATCTCGCGAACCATCATCACAAATCACGATTTCATCGGGCATTCTTGTTTGTAATGCAATGGATTGCATGCAAAGCGATAATGCCGAAGGCCAATTATATGTTGAGATAAGCAGGGAACAACGAAGCATGTCCAAAATTAATGAAATACAGCACGCATTAGCTACAACGACTTAGGCGATATGCATGTTTCAGGTGTGAAATCAGTCCGAACTTTCGTTTTTTATACCAAAAGAGGTTGATTCTGTGTTTGATGATGAAGCAAAAGCAGGCGAACCATTGTCCTTGGTTGACAGCGCCCGATAATAAACCCGTCCATGTTTCCAATTTTGTTTTATCAAGGGTTGTTATTCCTTCTATTTTTGAAAAGGCATGCGCATGTCTGTAAACCATTTGCATATACCTGCGTTTGCTGTTTTCTTCTTTTTGATGGAATCCGTCTCCTACCGATACATTTCGATCGTGTACACGCTGATAAACGAGCGTTTCCTGAAGATAGGTCACACCGCCTTTGGTTGTTGCCACTGCCGCCGCATACCAGTCATACATCAAACCATCCGGAAAAGGAAGCAGCGATTGAATGAAATCTGTTGTTGCCAATAAAGCA
>JBILCT010000251.1:0-3003 GCA_044353025.1 Ferruginibacter sp.
GAGGAATACCTACACCAGTTATTAACCAATCTGCTTGCGGATTCTTTTCAAGCCAAGGTTCAATCTCTGAAATGGTAGAAGCTATGACCAATGTATTCATGATGCGAGTAACGTAGTTAGTACTAGAGTACCATTGAAAAATAAAAATCGTAATCCAATTTCTTCAAAGAATCAAAAATTCTTCACTGATATGATTGCAAATTTCGGGAATTAGCCTTTAAAAATCAGGGTTTTGAAACTACCTTTGCCCAAAGGTATTTTTAGCAATGGTTTATATCACACGTATCGAACATTTCAACGCTGCACATAAGTTATTCAATCCTTCTTGGACAAGAGAAGAAAATGAGACTGTGTTCGGGAAGTGCGCCAATGAAAATTGGCATGGACATAATTTCGAACTTCATGTTACCCTGGCAGGCGAACCGGATCAAGGAACCGGATTTGTTTTTGATGTAAAAAAACTGAGTGAGATTGTTCGGATTCACGTAATTGATATCCTGGATCATAAAAACCTGAATATTGATGTTCCATTCATGCAAGGAAAAATTTGCTCCATAGAAAATCTGATCATCGGAATTTGGGAGCAACTTGAGCCACATTTACCTCCTCAAACACGCTTACACGCACTCAAACTATACGAAACGCCGCGTATATACGTGGAGTATTTTGGCAAATAGGAATCATTTTTTGTTTTGTTGAACAATTCTGCTGTTTTCGCGTTACTTTGTTAGATGAATCAAGAAGTAGCCATTTTTCGCAAAGAGCATTTTAATGCAGCACACCGTTTGCATAATCCTCATTGGGATGATGCAAAAAACCTTGAGGTTTTCGGCAAGTGCAATAATCCAAATTATCACGGTCATAATTATCTTCTTGAAATCAAAGTGATCGGCGTTCCTGATGCCACTACCGGATATGTATTGGATATGAAATGGCTCAGCAATCTGATCAAGAAAGAAATCCTTCATCGATTTGATCATCGAAATCTGAACTTGGATTGTGCAGAATTCAACAATATCAATCCAACTGCTGAGAACATCAGCATCGTCATTTACAATCTGCTCAAACCTCACCTACCTTCTACAATGAAATTGCAGGTTCGTTTATACGAAACTGAAAACAATTTTGTTGAATACCCGGCACACCTTTAAACTAAAAAACATGGCTTACAAACGCATTGAACAATACGACGAAGACGTAACTAAGTCGCTCGCATCTCAATATGAATTAATTATCAAAGACCTCGGAGAAGATGCTTCTCGTGAAGGATTGATCAAAACACCAGAACGCGTTGCCAAGGCGATGCAATTCATGACACAAGGTTATCAGTTAGATGCTTTAGATATTCTTAATTCTGCAAAATTTCATGAAGATGTAAGCGAAATGGTCATTGTAAAAGATATTGAGCTTTACAGCATGTGCGAGCACCATATGTTACCTTTTTATGGAAAAGCACACGTGGCTTATATACCCAATGGTTATATCACCGGTCTCAGTAAAATTGCACGTGTTGTGAATGTATTCAGCAGACGCTTACAGGTTCAGGAACGATTGACCGAGCAAATTTTAAATTCGGTAAAAGATGCATTAAATCCATTGGGTGTTGCTGTGGTTATTGAAGCTTCACATCTATGTATGATGATGCGCGGCGTAACCAAACAAAATTCAGTAACTACTACTTCCGCATTTTGTGGTGAGTTCGAAAAACACCAAACCCGCAGTGAGTTTCTAAAACTCATTACCAATAATTTACACTAGTCTCAACGATTGAAGTTTTTTCTTTTCTTTGTGTGAAATTTTCAAAATCGAATTTGCTTGATCGCAATTGATGATTGCAGCTGCTTTTCGGATTTGAATGAATCATAAAAACTTCAAAAAAATGACACACGCTTTTGTATTCCCCGGACAGGGTTCCCAATTCAGCGGAATGGGAAAATCATTATACCAACAAAACGAGCAAGCCAAAAATATTATTGAACAAGCCAACGAAATCTTGGGGTTCCGAATTTCAGATGTGATGTTTGAGGGAACCGATGAGGCTTTAAAACAAACCAACATCACGCAACCTGCTGTATTCATCCACTCCATAGCAGCATACATAACCATTGAAAACCCAAACCCATCTATGGTTGCGGGTCATTCGCTGGGTGAATTTTCGGCATTGGTTGCCAATCGAACGTTGTCATTTGAAGATGCTTTGAAACTGGTTTCCATTCGGGCTCAGGCTATGCAGTCTGCCTGTGAAGCAGCACCATCCACTATGGCTGCAGTTTTAGGATTGGAGGATGAAAAAGTTGCAGAAATCTGTTCAAAAATTCAATCAACAACCGGTGAAATTGTAGTTCCCGCAAATTATAATTGCCCGGGTCAGCTGGTTATCAGTGGATCCATTGCAGGCATTGAAGCTGCTTGTGTTTCGCTGAAAGAAGCCGGCGCAAAAAGAGCATTGGTTTTACCTGTCGGTGGTGCATTCCATTCTCCATTGATGGAACCAGCCCGCAAGCAATTAGCTGCAATGATTGAGCAAACCAAATTCAGTGAACCCATTTGTCCGGTTTACCAAAATGTTGCCGCTAAAGGAATTTCAAATCCGGAAACAATCAAAGAGAATTTAATTGCACAATTAACCGGGGCAGTTCGCTGGACACAATGTGTTCAATCGATGTTGACAGATGGTGCTACACATTTTACAGAATGCGGACCAGGTAAAGTGTTACAGGGATTGATTGGCAAAATACATCGAGAGGCAGTGGTCGACGGGGTTGCTTGATACCCTGATAAAATTCACAAAATAATCCGCTTACATGTCTGAACAAAACCACTCCAAAACATCCGTCGGAGGAAAATATTTAAAGTTCGTTTACTTGGGGTATGTATTATTTGGTATGTATTTGATGATTTTCAGAAGATCATTCGGAGAAGCTGCAATTTATTTAGGAATTGCGCTGGCTTTTGACCCATTCGATCCTCAAGTGTCATGGAAACAACGACCCATTTGGCAAC
>JBILCT010000145.1:0-4383 GCA_044353025.1 Ferruginibacter sp.
TTGTAAACGTAGGTGAGCGTACAAACGTTACCGGTAGTAAGAAATTCGCGAGACTGATCAAGGAAGGCAACTATGAAGAAGCGCTTACCGTTGCCCGTCAGCAAGTGGAAAATGGAGCACAGATTCTGGACGTGAATATGGATGATGCTTTACTGGACGGTGTTCAGGCCATGACCACTTTTTTAAATCTGTTGCAATCTGAACCAGATATCGCACGTATCCCGATTATGATTGACAGCAGTAAGTTTTCCATCATCGAAGCCGGATTAAAATGTGTGCAGGGAAAATGCATCGTCAACTCTATTTCACTGAAAGAGGGTGAAGCGTCATTTATTCATCAGGCCACCTTATGCAAACAATATGGCGCTTCAGTCATTGTAATGGCATTTGATGAGGTAGGACAGGCAGATACTCAAATCAGAAAAGTTGAAATCTGCACGCGCGCATATCAGATACTCACAGAACAAGTTGGATTTTTACCACAAGACATCATTTTTGATCCGAATATTTTTGCGATTGCCACAGGCATCGAGGAACACAACAACTATGCGGTAGATTTTATCGAAGCAACCAGGGAAATCAAAGCACGCATGCCCTTGGTAAAAGTAAGTGGTGGTGTGAGCAATGTTTCATTTTCTTTTCGCGGAAACGACCCGGTGCGTGAAGCCATTCACAGTGTGTTTCTGTTTCATGCCATTCGGGCTGGAATGGACATGGGTATTGTAAATGCGGGGCAGCTCGTAATATATGATGACATTGATCCGACGCTCAAACAATTGTGCGAAGACGTCATCCTGAATCGAAACAATGATGAAAACCAGGCCACAGAAGCGCTGATTGCTCATGCGGAAACAGTAAAGTCGAAGGACAAACAAGAAGAAGTGACTGCGGCTTGGCGCAATGAATCCGTAGAAAAAAGAATCGCACACGGACTGATTCATGGAATCACTCAATACATCGATGAAGACACAGAAGAGGCGCGTCAGAAATATCCGCGTCCATTGGATGTGATAGAAGGACCATTGATGGATGGCATGAACATCGTTGGAGATTTATTTGGTGCAGGAAAAATGTTTTTACCTCAAGTGGTGAAGAGTGCGCGTGTGATGAAAAGAGCCGTGGCTATATTGACCCCTTTTATCGAAGAAGAGAAATTAAACAAACAACAACAAGGCGATACAACAGATGTGGCTGGTCCGGCGAAAATTCTATTAGCTACAGTGAAAGGTGACGTGCACGACATCGGTAAAAATATCGTTGGGGTAGTTTTGGGCTGCAATGGTTACGAAATTATTGATTTGGGTGTAATGGTATCTGCAGACCGGATTTTACAGGAAGCACAAAAACATCAGGTAGATATCATTGGATTAAGCGGACTCATTACTCCTTCATTGGATGAGATGGTGCATATAGCGAAGGAAATGAAACGTTTGAATATGAACATCCCCTTGCTGATTGGTGGAGCAACGACGAGCAGGATGCATACAGCAGTTAAAATAGATCCGGAGTACCCTTCCGGTGTTGTTCATGTGCTGGATGCTTCGCGTAGTGTAACCGTTGCCGGTAGTTTGTTGAATAAAGAACAAAAAACAGGTTTTATCAATGAGCTGCAATCAGAGTATCAGAAATTAAGGATAGATTTCGGAGATAGAAAAGCAAACAAAAACAGAATCGCATTTCAGGAAGCCAAATCAAATGCAGGCAAACTTGATTTATCAAAAAAAGCAGATAAACCAACGTTTACGGGCACACAAAATATTGAACTGAACGATTTGTCTGCTTTGATTCCGTACATAGATTGGCAACCCTTTTTTATTGCATGGGAAATGCATGGAAAGTTTCCTGCTTTGTTGAAAGATGAGATTATTGGAACGGAGGCCACCAAACTTTTTGAAGATGCAAAAAAAATGTTGCACCAAATCATCGAAGAAAAATGGTTGAGTTGTTGTGCTGTCATTGGTTTGTGGTCTGTTGAAAAAACAGGACCAGATTCATTGTGTGTGAACAGCGACTCCGGAAAAACTCAATTGGAATTTTTAAGACAACAAAGCAGAAAAGCAATCGGGCAACCGAACTGGTCGTTGGCTGATTTTATTGTGGAAGGCGAAACGGACCACATGGGAGCATTCAGTGTTACGATACAGGGTGTTGATGAAAAAGTAAAGCAATTTGAAGCGGCCCAGGATGATTACGGAAAAATTCTATTGCAGGCTTTGGGAGACAGATTAGTGGAGGCTTTGGCAGAATATATACATGAGCATGTTCGCAAGAATGCATGGGGTTACAGCTTGAATGAGCATTTGGATGCAGAAGCATTAATTGACGAAAAATATCAGGGTATAAGACCTGCACCCGGTTATCCTGCATGTCCGGATCATACCGAAAAAATAAAGTTGTTTGAACTACTTGGAGGAGAAGAAGCCACCGGTATCCGTTTGACAGAATCGCTGGCCATGTATCCGGCCTCTTCGGTTTGCGGCTGGTACTTTGCACATCCTGAAAGTAAATACTTTGGTGTCGGAAAAATTGGTGAGGATCAATTGAATGATTACGCGCGTCGAAAAGGAATGGATCTGGAAGTAATGAGAAAATGGTTGCAACCAATCTTGGATTGATATTTTACTGGATTGTCAGCCAGTGTTCAATTTGCTTGATTCTATTCATGAAAAAATTCATTCGTTCAGTCAAAGTGCCTTTCCTGGGATAGGAAAATAATCATTTAGCTCGAGGATAAAATCATAGGGTTTTTATCAATTTCACCCTTGACGATTGATCCACTAATCACATAATAAAGTCAATGCTTTGAAAGCGTCATCGCAACTGCCATCATTTAAAGCGCTGATAAAAGTCTGATTGATTTTCGCAAACAGGGAAAAGCTTTTGAGTTGGCTATTCTTACACCTGAACATTATTATCCGCTTTTGTATGTGCTTGGGTTGAACCAAAACTCGGATGAAATAAAAATATTCAACGACAAACCGGTAGCATTCTCACTCACGATGACCTCCGTTCAATTTGGATAAAAGCAATCTATCAATGTGCTTCCAGCCAGTTGATTCCAAATCCTAATTCTGCGTCGGTTGGTATATCATGGGGTAGTTTCATAGCCTGTTGCATGCCTTCCAATACCAAAGGTTTTACGATATCCAGTTCGTCTTTATGCACATCAAAAACCAATTCGTCATGTACTTGCAATAGGAGCTTGGAACGCAGCGACTTTTCTTGGATGGATTGATGAATGCGAATCATCGCCAGCTTGATCATATCTGCAGCGGTTCCCTGTATAGGTGAATTGATGGCATTTCTTTCCGCAAACCCACGTACAGTAAAATTCGTAGAATTGATATCTCGTAACCAGCGCTTTCTACCCATCAACGTTTGTACATAACCGTTATCTTTTGCAAAACGGATGGTATCTTCCATGTATTTTTGAATGTTGGGAAACTCTTTCTTGTAATTGTCAATGATCTCTTTGGCTTCCGTTCTAGAAATTCCCAGATTTTCAGCGAGACCAAATGCGCCCTGTCCGTAAATGATACCAAAGTTCACGCTCTTTGCTTTGTAACGCATTTCTTTCGTAACCTCGGCTTCCGTCACATGAAATATTTTAGCAGCAGTGGCTGTATGAATATCCTTTCCGGATTTGAATGCTGTACATAGATTTTCATCTCCACTGATCGCTGCCACTATTCTTAATTCAATCTGGGAATAATCTGCAGACAGCAATACATGATTTTCATCTCTGGGTAAAAATGCTTTTCGAATCTCGCGACCTTTAGCTGTACGAATCGGAATGTTTTGCAAATTGGGATTATTACTGCTTAACCTGCCCGTTACGGCTACTGCCTGTGCATAACTGGTGTGCACTCTGCCGGTTTTTGGATTGATTAGTAACGGTAACGCATCCACGTAGGTTGATTTGAGTTTCGTCAACTCACGGAAAACCAAAATATCATCACAGATCTTATGTTGATTTGCCAGTTTTTGCAAGATATCTTCACCCGTTGCGTACTGACCTGTTTTTGTTTTTTTTGCTTTCGGATCGAGCTGTAATTTTTCAAACAATACTTCTCCTAACTGTTTGGGTGAAGCCAGATTGAATCTTACACCAGCTTGTTGATAAACGGATTCTTCCGCTTCCTTCGCCGCCGTTTCCAATTCTCCCGAATAGGTTTGTAAAAAATCACGGTCTATCCGTATTCCCTCATACTCCATGTCTGTCAACACTCTGATCAATGGTGTTTCAACTTCATTAAAAATTTTTTCTACCTCGCTGCTGATAATTTGTGGTGCAAAAATCTGTTTTAACTGAAGGGTGATGTCAGCATCTTCTCCTGCATATTCAACCAGTTGCTCGATTTCCACATCCCGCATGCTTCCCTG
>JBILCT010000147.1:0-4344 GCA_044353025.1 Ferruginibacter sp.
CTCGTTATAATTCAGCATCGTTTTACCATGACTCAAGCGCTGTTCATTGGTAACCCAAAAAACAGCTGCATTCAAAATTCTCGGGTTCACTTCACTGAACGCTACCTGAACCTTAAAATCCGGGCAAGAGCGAAAATTGCGGACATTCCATTGTTGATAATCGTGTACTAACCGGTTTTGTGCGCTGACTGAAAGTCCAATGAACCATACAATCAGTGAAAATAGTTTTTTCATCTTCTATTATTTTGAGGTTAGGAAATTGGTCTGAAACAAATGTTTTGGACCGTTGACATCCTGAAAATAAAAAAAGAACTCCGCGATTATGCGGAGTTGAGGATAAAATAACGTTAAAGAAAATTTGCTTACCTAATTTTTTGAATATAATCGTTGTTCATAAATTGCTTTCTAACTTCGAGCAGATCGTGTTGAATGCTGGCGTCGACTTGTTTACCGGCAACCTCTAATATAAATCCGCCAATAATAGATTCATCAACAACCGTTTCCAGTTCAATTTTCTCAATGGATGTAGCGGCACGAAGTTGAGTAAGTATACCTTCTTTCACAGCATCTCCCACAGGAATGGCAGTAGTTAAACGAACCGGGTGAATATGATTCAGCTGGTTGTATTGATCAATAAATGCTTTGACCATTTCAGGCAAATTATATTCCCTTGCTTTCTTTACTAGCAATTGAAAAAACGCATGCGTTAAGGGCTGAACCTTTCCTGCAGTTACAGCTTCTAAAATAGATAACTTTTTATCGGGTGCGATGATCGGACTTCTCAGCATATTTATGAAATCCTGATTGGTGCTGCAAATGGATTGCAACATCCGGATATCATTATATATCGCTTCCAGTTGATTTTGTTCTGCCGCCAAGTCGAGCAGACTTTTTGCATAACGAGCGGCTAAACGTGGATTACTCATGGGATTTGGTTAATTCAGTTTGATGTCTTTGGCTAAATCCTGGATATAAGATGCTTGCTTTGATTGGTCTGCCAATTCACGACGCAAAACTTTTTCACTTACTTCAATGACCAATTGTCCGACCTGATTTTTGATTTCGGTCATCGCTGACATTTTTTGCTGTTGGATGGAGGCATTGGCATCCGCAATGATTTTAGCAGCCTGCTCTTTAGCTTCATTTTTCGCATCGTTGATCATCTTGTCTTTGATCTCTTTGGCTTCTTTTAACCTGGTAGCTCGTTCTTCGCGAGCAGCTGTCAATAAAGCCTCATTGTCGCTTTGTAACTGAGTCATTTCTTTTTTCATGCGCTCGGCAGCAGCGATTGAGTCAGCGATATTGGATTCGCGCTCATTTAAACCGTTGATAATAGCTGACCAGGCAAATTTTTTCAGAATAAAAAACACGATCAGGAAAGCCAAAAGTGTCCAGAAGATCAGTCCAAGATGGGGTAACAAAAGATCCATAATATGTTGATTTTCAATTTTTAGATAAAATACTGCATCCTGGGCCCTTTGCTTTGGATGCAGTAGTGTTTTACTTCAGTACAGCCAATAATCCTGCGATAACTGCGAAAAGGGCAACACCCTCTACGAATGCAGCAGTCAGGATCATGTTTGCACGGATGTCATTAGAAGCTTCCGGTTGACGGGCAATAGATTCAACCGCACCGCGTCCGATTTGTCCGATACCAATACCGGCACCGATCGCAGCAAGGCCTGCACCAATAGCTCCACCAATGTGTGAAAGTCCAGTTTCAGCCAACAAAGTCATCAAAGTCATGATACTTGTTTTTATAAGTGAAAAATAAATTACGTGGTTGCGTGGTGCGCTTCTTCTCCATGATGATCATCGTGTGCACCTTCCATCGCCTGTCCGATGAACACTGCGGTCAAGTTGGTGAAAATGAAAGCCTGGATAAAAGCTACCATGATTTCAATCAGATAAATGAAAACGGTAAAAGCAACAGAAAGTGGCGAAAAGCCCCAACCGGCCACCGGACTCATTGAACCAAATATGAAAATCAAAGAAATAAAACTCAAAATGATAATGTGACCTGCTACCATGTTTGCAAACAAACGCACAATCAGTGCGAATGGTTTGGTGAACACACCCAATAACTCTACCGGTAACATTATAAATATACGCACCAACACAGGAACTCCTGGGAACCAGAAAATATGACCCCAAAAATGTTTATTGGTGCTGAATAAAATGGCAAAAAATGAAATCACTCCCAATACCAAGGTGAATGCAATGTTTCCGGTAACATTCGCAGAACCGGGCAATAGTCCGAAAATATTATTTATCAAAATGAAGAAAAACACGGTCAGCAAATAAGGAAGATACTTGGCGTATTTCTTACCCAGATTAGGTTTTGCAACTTCGTCGCGTACAAACATCACCACCGGTTCGATGGCATTTTGCCAACCTTTAGGAGCGGATTGTACACCTTTTCCTGCTTTGTATTTACGTGCGATACCGGTCATCAACACCACCAAAATGGTGAGAGCCAACAACATTTGAACTACATTCTTAGTAATGGATAAATCATAGACAACACTACCATCTTCTGAAACGATTTCATGATGTGCATCAAAACGATAACCTTGATAAGGAAGTTCTCCCGAATGACCAAAGCGGGCTGACGAGAAAAAGCTCCAGCCCTTGGTTGGAGAATAAAGTAAGATCGGCAATGGGACAGAGGCATGAAAAGATTCGTGGGGATTCTCTTCATTTTCTATGGTAAAGAAATGAAATTCATGCGCATCTTTAATGTGATCCAGAATAATCTTTGCTGGATCCAATTTTTGCGATCCATGCGCAGCTGCAGCATGATCATTTGTCGTGTGTTGCGCACTAGTATCCTGCCCCATCACCTGAGCGGTGAAAAACAGGGTCATCATACCAAAAACGAGCAGCAGTCTGTGTTTCAAGCGATCAAATGCCATGTATTCCTGAATTTTGGCGCAAAGATAAGGTTGGAAGGCCAAACAGCCGAGTTTAAGGTGGATTATTTTACGAAATTCCACTGAATCATTCCGTTGTGCCAAATGTTTTCCATTGCTGCTGATATAGTGAAGTAAACCAGCCGTTTTGTTTTATCAAATCTTCCGATTTCCCCCATTCTTTTACCTGACCTTGATCCAAGACCAACACGGCATCGGCTTCCCTTACTGTTCCTAATCGATGGGCGATTACCAGTGAGGTTCTTCCCCGCATCAATTCCTTCATGGCTTTCTGTATTAGCTGTTCTGTTTGTGTATCCATTGAAGCCGTAGCTTCATCCAATATAATGAATGGTGGATTGTAGAGGATTGCACGGATAAAAGTAATTAATTGCCTTTGCCCCATAGAAAGTCCACTTCCCCTTTCCAAAACAGGATACGACAATTGTCCGGGCAATTGCTGTACCCAAGTAGATAATCCAACCCGGTCAATGGCATCCCAAACCTGTTGTGATGTTATTGATTCATTCCGAAGAGTAATATTTTCATACAAGGTTCCCGAAAATAAAAAAGCGTCCTGCATCACCACACCAACAGAAGCACGTAGTTGTTGAAGTGAAATTGCTTTGATTGAATTTCCTCCAATGCTGATCAGGCCGGAGTTCGTATCATAAAGCCGGCAAAGCAATGAACCAATGGTTGTTTTACCACTTCCCGTTTTGCCAACAATTGCCAATGAAGCTCCCATTGGAATACGAAATGAAACATTTTTCAATATTGGTTGATCCGGCACATAACTAAAATTCACCTGGTCAAAAACCACCTCACCCAGTATTGGTTGCATGAGCTTACCATGGTTAACCGCTTGTTTTTCCTGGGGCTGATCTATTACCTGAAAAACTCGTTCTGCTGCAATCATCCCCATTTGTAATACATTGAACTTGTCTGCCATTATTCTGAGTGGGCGAAATAATAACTGAATACAAAGTATAAAAGCAGTAGCCGTTGATACCATGTTTGCCTGATATTGCTGACTCATTGCAAAGGATGAATGAGCGGCCCACCAAACCAACAATCCAACACTAAGCGCTGAAGCCAATTCTACAATGGGGAAAAATACCGAGTAGGCAAATATCGCCTTGATGTTGGCTGTTCTATGATCAAGGTTGATGGATTCAAATTTTTTCGCCGCTGTTTTTTCAGCCGTGAAGGCCTGTATCACAGACATTCCCGAAAGATGCTCCTGGACAAAAGTATTAAGTTGCGCAACCGCTTGTCTGACTTGAACAAATGAACGATTCACCGATTCTTTAAAAATCCAGGTTGCCAATAACAATAATGGAAACGGTATCAAACAAATCAACGTAATTCGCCAATCCATCCAAAACATATAAGTCAATACTGAAAAAATAGTGAGCAAATCTGCCAGAAT
>JBILCT010000148.1:0-4321 GCA_044353025.1 Ferruginibacter sp.
CGAATGTTACGGCTGCGGAATGACCAGAGCCGTTATGCACATGCATCATTTCGAATTGAATGATGCCATTTATTATAATTATGGCATTGTTTTGGTTTATCCTGCCCTTGTTTTTTTCTGGTTCCTTTGGACAAAAAAAGCATGGGACCGCCACAGAAATGGGTTTTCTAAAAAAGCCGAAGAAAATATCCTATCTTAACAAAGATTGGTTTGTCAACTTGTATATATTAAGTTGTCTAAAAATGCGTTTATGCCAGAATGGATTCAGATAGCGATGATTTTACTTCTTTGTTTTCTCTTCTTTCTGCTATGGAGAGCAATCAAAGGCAATCATAAATTGATTGACGAAAAAAAAGCCATTCAGGAAAGCATAAACGACGCTTTGGTCATCACAGACAGCGAATACCATATCACTCACTGGAATGCCAGGGCAGAAATGATGTTTGGTTTTAAAGCAGATGAAGTGATTGGAGAAAGACTTGGCTTGATGTTGAAAACAAAATCAGATGATTTTTCGCTCGAAAAAATAAGGACGCTCATAAAGGACAATAAAAGCTGGAATGGCTATCTTACCTACTTACACAAAAATGGCAGTCCCATTTTCGCCAATGTAACCACTTCCATTACGACGGATGAAAATGGTGAAATATCATCAACCGTTTCAATCATCCGCGACTTCTCCCTTTTAAAACAGATGATTGCTGGGCTGGAAGATTACAACTCAGATTTGAAAATATCGCTTTCCAATCAGCAACATGAAATGGAATCCTTATTCAACAGGATAACCAATGGTTTTTTTGCTTTGGATCTTAATATGAAAATCAAATTCATCAATCCGATTGCTGCAGAAATTCATAAGATAGACAGATCGACAGCCATAGGAAAAGATTTTTTTGAATTGACTGAACATGATCTCTACGGTACAAAATTCATGGCATCCATTAAGGAAGTCGCTGTTGAAAAGAAAAATCTTCACTATACCCTATTTTATGAACCAACGAAAAGATGGTTCGAAAACTGGATTTACAGCGATGAAAATGGCGTGTCTGTTTATTATCGAGACGTAACAACCGAAAAGTCAGCCCTAATAAAACTGGAAGAAAATCTTGAGCGTTTAAATTTGATCGTAGCAGGCACGAATGATGCGATTTGGGATTGGGATATGATTACCAATGAAGTTTGGGGGAATGAGAAATATTATGAACTACTTGGCAGTAAAAAAGTAGGAGAAGACAACTTTACCACATTCTCGAATAGAGTTTTTGATGAAGATAAAAACGTTGTAAATTCAGGTTTTCAAAATGCAATAGATAACAAAATATCTGATTTGGTATATGAATACAGATATTTGACAGAGCAAAGTGAAGTACTTCATTTGTTTGGAAAAACAAAAATCATTTACGATGAAGAAGGAAAAGCATACAGAACCGTTGGAAGTATTCAGGATATTTCGCTTCAAAAAAAATATCAACAGCAGATACTTCAACAAAATGAAATTTCGGAATCCCTAATCAGCAGTATTCCTGGTTTATTTTACCTGCTTAATGCCGATGGAAAAATCATCCGTTCTCACAATAATCAGAAGTTTTATACCCAATATGAAGAAGTTGAATTGATCAATGCCAATGCAATTGATTTTTTAAATCAAAAAGACCATGCATTATTTGTACAAAAATTCAAAGAGGTACTAATGTATGGAGCAGGACAATCAGAATTTGAGTTGATAACCAAAGGAGGAGAAATAATACCTATCCTTTTTTCTGGAGTTCGGATAAATTACCACAACCAACCCTGTGTTATGGGCGTTGGAATTGACATTTCTGATCGGGTACAATATCAAAAAGAATTGAGGGCACTAACACTTCACTTAGAAAAAATTCGGGAAGAAGAAAGAACCATTATTGCAAGAGAAATTCACGATGAATTAGGCCAACAGTTAACCGGCTTAAGAATGGATCTCTCATGGATCAAAATGAAAACAGAATCACTTCCCATCAAAAATAAAATCATGGATTCCATTGACTTGATCGATAACACCATGAAAACAGTGAGAAGAATTTCGACAAGATTAAGACCAGGTATTTTGGATGACCTTGGTTTGATTGCCACACTCGAATGGCAGATGGAGGAATTTCAGAAAAGATATGATATGCCAGCTCATTTTGAAACCAATGTTTCCAGAGTAGATCTCGACACCGAAATTACCACCTCTGTTTTTAGAATTTTCCAAGAAAGTTTAACCAATATCGCGAAGCATTCTCAGGCCAATCAAATATCAGCATCCATAACGATTTTAGAAAATCAACTTACACTCATCATTACAGACAATGGTATTGGTTTTGATTCAGACATGATCAAAGACAAAAAGACATTCGGTATTATCGGCATGAGAGAGCGAACCTTGTTGATGAACGGTCAGCTCCAAATTGAATCTCAGTGCGATAATGGAACAGTCGTTAAAGTTATAATTCCACTCAATAAATCTTAACTTTAATCTATGCTTAGAATTTTGATTGCAGATGATCATACCATTGTGAGAAGAGGAATCATTCAAATTCTTTCAGAATCATATCCAAATGCTCATGTAGAAGAAGTTGCTGATGCCGAAGCGATCATTGCTGCAATAATGAAAAGCAAATGGGACTTGATCATCAGCGATCTTTCCATGCCGGGCAGAAGCGCATTGGATGCGTTACCTCAAATCAAACAGATAGATCCGGAGTTGCCCGTCTTGATCATGAGCATTCATCCCGAAGACCAATTTGCCATCCGTGTACTAAAAGCTGGAGCCAGTGGTTATCTTTCTAAAGACCTTGCACCAGAAGAGCTGATTCAGGCAGTACAAAAAGTTTTATCAGGTAGAAAATACATCACCCCAAGAATTGCAGAAAAACTGATCTTATCCATTCATGGCCAAATCGAAGATATGCCACACCAACTGCTGTCCGACAGAGAATTTGCTGTATTTTCCTTAATTTCTAAGGGGACGTCAATATCCGAAATTGCAGAGGCACTTCACCTGAGTCCAACCACCATAAGCACCTACAGAAGCAGAATACTACAAAAAATGGACATGAAAAGCAATTCAGAATTGACCATCTATGCGATTCAGCACAACCTTTTATAATTGATTTTGTAGATTTTATACTACAACAAAAAGAATAAAATTCTACTTTTGGGCAGCGTCTAATCAAATACATTTGCTTACGTTATCAACCGCTTTAATTCCCAAGAGTCAGAACTTACTATGAATGATCATTATAAATAACCACCATTAAAAAGGTGGTTATTTAATTTTATACAATTCCTCAATCAAATCGACGTGTTTACCAAAAATGATTTTTCTACGCATGCTTAATTTTGGCGTCATTTCTCCATTGTCGACACTCCATTCTTGATGCATCAAAACAAATTTCCTAACCTGTTCAACATGATTGAACATTGAATTGTAATGCTCGATGATTTCCTCGTATTTTCGAATCACAAGTGGATGTTTAAGCGCTTCTGCTCTGTCGTTGAAAGGAACTTGATTTTCATTCATCCATTGTTCCAATTGATGAAATCCGGGGACCAATAAAGCGGCAACAAATTTTCGATCTGCTCCGATGATCATCGCCTGTTCTATGAACGGTGATTCTTTCAGTTTGTTTTCTATGGGTTGTGGAGCAACGTATTTCCCCCCACTTGTTTTGAACATTTCTTTTTTTCGATCTGTTATTTTCAAATACTTACCATCTATCCAAGTGCCAATATCCCCAGTATGCAACCACCCGTCTATGATAACCTCGTCTGTAAGATCTGGTCTTTTGTAATACCCCATCATAACACTTGGTCCCTTTACGCAAATCTCCCCATCTTCTTCTAATTTAACTTCCTGTCCTTCTATGACCAATCCAACCGTACCGAATTTTTTACCATTGGGTTTCTGGCAATTGACACTGATTACGGGACTGTTTTCTGTTGGACCATATCCCTCATAAATCTGAATATCTGCTGCAGAAAAAATTCGGAGCAATCTTTCTGAAGCTGCCGCTCCACCCGTAATGATATATTGAATGTTTCCTCCCAACGCAGCCCTCCATTTACTGAATACCAATTTATCCGCCAATGTCTTTTTGAAACGGTAATTCCATTTTTCAGAATCGGGTGTTCCGTATTGTTCGGCTACTGAAATGGATAAGTTGAATAATGCTTTTTTAATGCCTGTTAGTGTAGCTCCTTTCTGGATAATCTTCTCATACATTTTTTCCAACAACCTCGGCACCGTTGTAAACAAAACCGGTTTTACTTCTTTAAGGTTTTCTCCAATGGTTTCTAAACT
>JBILCT010000149.1:0-4262 GCA_044353025.1 Ferruginibacter sp.
ATGATGCGTAAAGTAGGTGGTCCGGGCGGAGGCGGAGGCGGAGGAGTTTTCAATTTTGGAAAATCCAAAGCAACGCTCTTTGATAAAGGCACTCGTGTGAACATCAACTTCAATGATGTAGCAGGTTTAGATGAAGCCAAGGTTGAAGTCATGGAAATTGTTGACTTCCTGAAAAACCCGAAAAAATACACTGCATTGGGTGGGAAAATCCCCAAAGGTGCTTTGTTGGTTGGACCTCCCGGAACCGGAAAAACCTTGTTAGCCAAAGCAGTTGCCGGTGAAGCCCAGGTTCCTTTTTTCAGCTTAAGCGGTAGTGATTTTGTGGAAATGTTTGTAGGAGTAGGTGCAAGCAGAGTGAGAGATCTATTTAAACAAGCGCGCGAGAAAGCTCCTTGTATCATTTTCATTGATGAAATTGATGCTATAGGAAGAGCTCGCGGAAAAAATGTAATGAGCAGTAACGACGAACGTGAGAATACCCTGAATCAATTATTGGTTGAGATGGATGGATTTGGAACAGATTTGGGTATCATCATTTTGGCAGCAACCAATCGTCCGGATGTACTTGACAGCGCATTGCTTCGCCCGGGTCGATTCGATCGTCAAATCAGTATTGATCGTCCAGACTTAAACGGTCGTGAAGCCATATTCCGTGTGCATCTCAAACCTATCAAAACATCAACCACGCTTGATATTCACAAGTTGGCCGAACAAACACCCGGATTTGCAGGGGCAGATATTGCCAACGTTTGTAATGAAGCCGCTTTAATTGCTGCGAGAAAAAATAAAGAGGCGGTTGACATGGGTGATTTTCAAGATGCTATCGATCGAGTGATTGGCGGATTGGAAAAGAAAAATAAAATCATTTCTCCGGAAGAAAAAGAAATCATTGCTTATCACGAAGCTGGTCATGCCATCTGTGGATGGTATCTTGAGCATGCCTATCCCTTACTGAAAGTAACTATTGTTCCAAGAGGAACTGCCGCTTTAGGTTATGCGCAATACACACCGAAAGAACAATACCTGTATAACACAGACCAACTGGTTGATCAGATTTGTATGACCTTGGGTGGACGTGCCAGTGAAGAAATCTTTTTTGGGAAAATAAGTACCGGTGCCAGTAACGATTTACAGCAAATCACGAAGATTGCGTACAGTATGGTCACTGTATACGGGATGAATGAGCAGGTTGGAAATGTGAGTTATTATGATCCTGCACAAGAAAATTATTTTACGAAACCATACAGCGAAGAAACCGGAAAAATCATCGACACCGAAGTACGTAAGCTGATTGATGATGCTTACAAACGCACACTTAAACTACTTACAGAGAAAAAAGAAGATGTGGAAAAACTAGCCAAAGAACTGCTGGTGAAAGAAGTATTGTTTAAGTCTGACCTTGAAAATCTGATTGGGAAGCGTCCTTTCGAAGAGAAGAAAATCATAGATATCGAACCGGTGGAAGTGCCATCTCAACAGCCTGAACCCAACGAAAACAATACAGAAGAACAACAGGCATGAAACCCCTGTCATCATCCTCATCCAGAGAAAAAATATTGAGTCGGATACGGCAGGCACTCACGCATACAACACCTCCTCCGTTTCCCGAGCTCATTGAACCTGATTCTTATTTTGTAAAACACGAGGACGATCTTGCAGTGCAATTTGCAGAACAGTTTTCCGCATTGCAGGGAAAGTTCGTTTACTGCTTGACGTTAGCAGACCTTCGTCAACAATTATTATCACTCATTCAAACCAAAGGATGGGCCTCACTTTACTGGAACGACGATCAAATTGATTCTTGGCTAAAACCCATGAATTTGCAACCTACTCTTGATTTGCCTGGTTGTGACGCATCTATTACTTCTTGTGATTTTTTGATTGCAAGAACTGGCTCTGTTTTGCTCAGTACAGGTTCAGGCGGAAGCAGAACAAGCAGTGTTTATGCTCCCATTCACATCACTATTGCGCATTGTGATCAATTGGTTCCCGATTTGCCCCAACTTTTCAAGCAACTCACATCCAAATACGGTAACCAACTCCCCTCTTTTTTCAGTTTGGCCTCCGGACCTAGCAGAACGGCAGACATTGAAAAAACACTGGTAACGGGTATTCATGGTCCTAAAGAGATCTATCTTTTTTTAGTGGAATCACTGAATGATTTGAATGGAATCTAGTTTTTCAATTCCTTTCTGAATGTTCGATTTCTTATCTTCGGCATCTTGAAATCTTCGAAAAAAATATTCTTCCTGTCCGACTTTCACCTCGGGGCTCCCAATCATGCAGACAGTTTGATTAGGGAAAAAATCATTGTGGATTTTTTAGACCAAATTGAAAATGAAGCAGCTGAAATTTTCATCCTGGGCGACCTGTTTGATTTTTGGTTTGAATACAGAACGGTTGTTCCCAAGGGATATGTTCGTATTCTTGGAAAACTGGCACGTTTGAGAGATGCCGGTATTCCGATTCATTTTTTTGTAGGTAACCATGACATGTGGATGCGGAATTATTTTCAGCAAGAGTTGGATATTCCCGTATACATGGAACCTAAGCTCTTTGAACGAGATGGAAAACAAATGATGATTGGACATGGCGACGGACTCGGTCCGGGTGACCATGGCTATAAAATGTTGAAACGCATTTTTAGAAACCCGCTCTGCCAATGGCTTTTCGGTGTTTTGCCTCCGGCAATAGGCATCGGATTGGCATCGTTTTCGAGCAGAAAAAGCAGAGCCAAAACCGGTAAACAAGATGAGATTTTTGAAGGACCAGAGAAAGAATGGTTGGTTCAATATTGCAAAGCTCAACTGCAAAAATCAGAGGTTGATTATTTCTTGTTTGGACATCGTCATTTACCCATGGATATTCCATTGAATGAAAAAAGCAGGTATCTGAATCTGGGAGACTGGATCAGTCATTTTACCTATGTAGCATGGGATGGCGAACACATGACATTAAGAAAACATGAACCATGAACATTCGTTTCCTCATCCGGTTCTGCATTTTCATTGCAACATGTATGTATCATGTTCAAGCACAGCAAGTTGAATGGCTGAATGAAAAACCTTGGATCACTGGAAATTTCACCCAGTTTGAAATCGATGAGCTCAATCAGATTTACTTATTGGAAGCAAGTGGCAGATTGATTCAATACAACGAAAAAGGCGATAGCTTATCGGTCTTCAATGATATCAAACGATTCGGAGTTCCTAATCGAATAGATGTAGCAAATCCGCTGAAACCACTCCTTTTCTTTCCCGCTTATGGTAACATGGTTGTATTGGATCGATTACTTACTTACAGGGGTGCCGTCAATTTCAGACAACTACAACAAGTTCAAGTGAGTGTTGCGATCAATGCTTATGATGGAAATTTTTGGATCTATGATGAACAAGAGTTCAAAATAAAAAAAATAAATGCCGATGGAATAGTGCAAACAGAGTCGGCAGATCTTCGATTGCAATTGCAAGAATCACCCCATCCAACTTCTATGTTTGAATCTGACCAACATCTGGTAATGTACGACATTGAAAAAGGATTTTATCTGTTCGATTTTTATGGAGGTTTCATCAAACATTGGCCTTACAAATATTGGAAAATGGTACAGGCAAATAGAAAAGAGATAGCAGGAGTTTCCGCAGAAAACGAGTGGTGTTTATTACAGTGGAATACTCCGATACCAAATTGCCAATCCATCGAACTGAATTTATCTGATGTACTTTCTTATCGACGAATCAATCAACAGGAATTTGTGTTAACCAAACGAGGATTATTTCGAAGGAATATTTTAATTCGCAAAAAATAAATCATCGGTAAAAAAATTCTATGAACTGGACTGGTCAGATTTTTTTAGGCAACTCAATCGAGCAATGGCTGTGGACCATTGGTGTCATTCTATTGATGTTGTTTTTGAAAAAGAAAATCTCAAATGCCATCGCCGCACTGATTTTTATTCCCATTCAACGGCAATGGAAATCAATGGTTAAATCCGATTTCACCGGATTAATCGTTCAGCCGCTCGGCATTTTAATTTTACTGTTGGTTGCACTGCCAGTGTTGGAAAATCTGATTTTTCCGAAAGCATTCAATTTCAACCTAAACAATATCACCTTTCAAGAAGTCATGCTTCGTGTGAGTCGGATATTGATTATTTTTTCTTTTAGCTGGGTACTCATCCGTTTCATTGATTTTGTTGCCATGTTGCTTGATCGACATGCAAGATCTAACAAAGACAAACGCGATGATCAAATGATTGTTTTTCT
>JBILCT010000151.1:0-4252 GCA_044353025.1 Ferruginibacter sp.
CAATCAGTTTATCTGTGATTTTTTTGTTGAACACTTTAGTATCCATGTAATCAATGCTTAAATCGCAGGTGACAGATCGTAACATTGCTAAATTATTCATGGTGTAAACCGGATAATAATCTGCATAGTCAATCAGTTTTAAATTATCATTAAAATTAAAAGTTAGACGAAAAGATCCGCCACTAACGATTCTAGTCTGCGGTTGATATGCGGATGAGTATGCTGATAAATAAGAGTATGGGTCAGAATAATCAGTTGCAGTTGGCGCATCGTATTCTATCGCAGATGCAACTGTTGTGTCAACAACAGCAGGTGCTTCAACAACATCTGGGTATTCTTCTACAGGTTCTGTTGCTTCCGCTACTTCTGTTTCTTTCTTACCCCTGGAATACATGATCAATGCATAATCATCTGAACGGCTAATATATTTCTTAGGTTCAGTTTTACTATCGGAAGCCGATTCGTATGGGTGTAATGCAATAACTTTTCCAAGATTATTATTTGCGGATACACCACACATTCCAGCGGTTGTAATATTGTTATAAACCGCCTTGTAAATCGCATCTAAATCAAAATAGGAAGACTCCAAGGAGAGTTCATTCTGGAAGTGGCGCGTATTGGATATTGCATTATAATATTCTCTACTGGCTAGGTAAAACATATCTTTTGAAAGCTCTTTTCCTTCCTGATCAAGTATAGTAAGCTTATCACCTTTAGTAATCCCCAGATATCTTTCTGCGTTCATAGGAATGATGTATTTATAGTCTTCAATTTCTTTGTTGAGCTCTCCACTGCTGGAGTAGATTTTACATTTTCTGTCTTTCTCAAAATTGATGAAAACCTGACCTCCGGAGGATATAATTGGTTCAGATTCAAATTTGTTTTTCAGATCGCCCACAATTTCTCCGTCTTTACCGATAACTCCCCATGAGTCGGACTCTTCGGTTTTTACAACCAGCAAACCATTTTTAAATCCGGAAATTCCGCCAATTTGTTTGAATTTATTGTCTTTGATAATTTTCTCTCCTTTTAAATCCATCACACCAAAATATTGTTCTGAGCCTGCATTTTCCTTGAAGCCGATCAGATCTTCACTGATGGGACCATAGTAATAGTCTTCTTTCCCTTTGTAAACTGAATTACCGTTCTTGTCGATCACATGGAAAATACCATCTTCATCAATTACCCTTGCCTTGCCATTGTAAAAATTATCGCATGAAGTGTACATGGGCTTAACTTTTAATTGACCATTGACATCACAATAACCCCAAAGTCCATCATCCGTTTTGAATCGGATCAAATCATCAGAAACAATCCCGGCACGAATAACGTTGAATTGATCGATTTTTGTAATTACCAGTTTTTCTTTTCCGTTTTTATCTATCAAAGCAAGTATGCCATCTTCTTTCTTCACCAAGGCATATCCATTTACCATGGGAGTACCATCGCTATACTTATCTTCACCAATCGATTTTGTTTTTTTCCCATCCAACAAATAATATCTGACGAATCGATCTCTGGTATGTTCCATGATTACCCCTTCTGAATAAAATATTTCGGATTCCGCCGAAAATTCATCTTCAATAATCATCTTGCCATCGCGATCAATCAAACTGATTTTTCCATTTTGTTTCAGACGAATGGGGATTAGCTTATAAGCCTCATCTTCCGAAACATTTCCTCCGCCACATCCTGAAAAAATAATCAAGGAGCTAATCAGTAAAAATGAGAAAGAAATCAGCGATTTACTGGTTGAAATCAACTTGGAGATACTCATACAATAAATTTGAAATTTGGTAATATAGTTTTGGTGAGCTGTGAACAAAATCAAAGAAGAAAAATAAGATATTTTTTCTGTTTAATTTTTAATTTTCTCAGTTTGATTGACTTCATTATGAAACAATCAGATTAAAAATCTGATTTCCAACATTTTAAACAAAAAATCCTTTTTTATTCAGGCACAAATCAAAGAATAGTATTTCTTTACATAATAACTATTTCTTTCTATTTGTTTTTTGAGGAAGTGCGATTTTAAATATCTCTGATTTCATTGAATAAAGGAATATCAACATAAGCAGTAGGTTGATTAAAATGCCTGAGATCCATGTCTGCATGTGAATTGATTGGGTAATGGTGAATCCATATGCTTCAATCAGTTGGGCTGTTTTGAATTGAAAAATGTTGATCAATAAAAACGAAGAAAAGAATATAACAGATAGTATCGCAAATACAGTAATTCCAAAATCAAAAACCAGTCTTTTATGAGGGTAACCAAGCCGAAGCAGGTTATCCAATTCCACTTTTGATCTGTGTATGATCAGCTGAAAGTATAAAATAAAACCGGTAAAGGCATTGAATAGGATGAGTATTCCCAATACAAACAATACACTTAAAATAGCCAGTAGTAATGAAGCAAACTTTCCTGTTTTTAAAAGTTCTTTATTGGTTTCGTAATCGTTTTCATCCAGGAATTTCGTGAATTGTGCCAACTTAGCCGGTTCAACTTCAACAATCATTCTATAGATGGAAGGATCTTCTGTTGGATGAACCATACCATATTTTTGATTGGCAAATTTCATAAAACTCATGGGCACCAATAGTGAAGTGATTCTATCACTAAATCCTACAATCTTCCCACGATAACTTCCTGAAGTCCCGTTTCCGGCTATATCCAGATTAAACCCAAATAACTTGATGGTTCCTTTTGAAAGTTGGGGCAACCCCTGAGCAGGCGCAAAGGTGAAATTATACAGATTGATAAAGTCGTTCGGTAGGATTATGGGGACTTGCATTTTTCCTGAATCCCAAGTCCAATCAGATTGATCTACATCAATAAATGCATCATCAACGCTTTCCAAAAACAAATCAGTTCGAAGATTAGCGGCAGCGTCTCCTTTTCCATTTAATTCTAAAAAAGCATCCGCCCTGAATTGATTGGGTATAAACTTAGAGGCTTTTCTTACCGCCGAATTTGATTCAATGGCTTCGATTTGGTTATTGCTAAATGAATTCTCAGAAATTTTCACGGAGTTGAATAACCCAACTTTTTGATTGATTACAAGATATTGAGAACCTATTCCCTGGTCTTTACTTTCAAGTAATTGTGAGAAGTTATAATAACTCTGTATAGAAGCCATAACCAATACCATACCAATCAAGCATCCTAATACAGCCAATATGAGTTGTGAAGGACGTTGATTTGAAAATATTATTTTTCTGATGATGGCGTCAAACATACAAAGGATTAAAGATGGAAAATCTGATCAGCATGAATGAAGGGATAAGGATCCAAACTCGTAATGATGACACCTGCATTTTTTTCTTTGGCATCGGCTTGGATTAACTCCCAGGCAATGTTTGCATTTTCAAGATCAAGATGACTGAAAGGCTCATCTAAAACGATCCATTGATATGGCTTTGCCAGTGCTCTGAGAATTGCTACACGTTGCATTTGACCAAATGAAAGTAAAGAAACAGGAACTTCTAGTTTATCATGTATGTTTAACAAGGATGCTCGTTCTTCTATTTGATGAACTGCGATATGCTTGGAAGCATTGATCGAGTTTGAAATTAAAATATTCTGACGAGCTGTGAGCGAAGGAAATAAACGCAAATCCTGAAATACAAAACTCAACCATTTACTCCGATAAATACTCCAATCATTGGGTGAATATTTGGATAGATTGGAATCATTAAATAGGATATTGCCTGAGTAATCACCTCTAAGGCCGGCAAGAAAAGCAATGAATGTTGATTTGCCGGAACCACTTGATGCAATGATCTGGTAAACCTTCCCAGCTGAAAGTTGATTATGCGAATTCCAAAATGAATCACTTCGTTTGGTGACTTCAAAACTTAAAGGCAGCAGTTGTTCAAAAAAATAATCCAATGAAATCGATTTATCGTCAATCAAAAATCTTGTAAGCATCTTCTAACATGGTGATCATAGTCCACAAACTATTTTCATTCCCATTATTAAACGCGATGGTCATTTCAGATTCTTTCTCATCACCCGTAGCAGAAAAATGATCGATTTTATTCCAGATTGGTTTTGATTTTTCCATCATTTCTGTCTCGTTTCCTGAGAAGAAACTGCGAATGATTGGCTCGTAAGTCTTATAACGTAAATCTGCATAAAGTGAAACAGGGTATTTTTGTGCGTTTGATTTACCAAGACTTTCATTCAATGATTTCCAGGCTGTATTTTCATTTTTCGCTTGAAGCAGCTCAAAATCATTTGAAAAATAAAGAC
>JBILCT010000152.1:0-4247 GCA_044353025.1 Ferruginibacter sp.
TTTCCTCCTCCGGCTCTTCCTCTAGCTCTTCCTCAACTGGCTCAACTTCTTCTTGTTTTTTAATTTCTTCGATGAATAATTGAGCTTCCTCTTCAAATTGATTATCCGGATTAACCTTGGGCTTTTTTTCTTTGGTTGCGGATTCGGCTGAAACAGCTGCTAGCGTTGCATCTTCTGCGGATGCTTTTTTTCGCGCTAACCACTTGGAAAATGTTGGATTAAACCGCCAAATCATGTAAGCCCAAAAAGAAATAAAAATCAAACTGATGGTGCCGAAAGAACCAATCGTGTTATTTAAATAATGACGACATAAATCACCCACGGCGCCACCCCACGGGAATGCATTATTGACCATGACCACAGAAGCAGTTACACTCAATAGAGGCAAACCAACCAGTAGATATCGTATGTTTCTCCAGACAGAAAAAATGCTTTTACCCAGCAAAGCATTGATTCCAAGTACAAAAAATAAACTGCAAAACATATAGGAGGCAACACCAAATCCTTGAAAAACGAAAAAGTGCGCAAGAAAAGCACCTAAGGTTCCCATCATGTTTGACACTTGGGTATCGGAGCCCCAAAACATTTTCGATCCCTCGATCATTAGTTTATCTTGATCTTCATCCCAAGTCACCAAATAAGAAGTGAAAGCAACAAATAAGAGTGCAGCCAGCAACAGTGAAATGCTGCCTAAAATTTTATGGGTTCTTTCGTCTTGCAATAGTTGACGAAAAGTAACTTTTTGAATAGACTCTTGCGCTATTTCTGCTTCAGCGGTTGTTTTCTTTTTTTCTTTACGGGGCATTGTTACAAATATAAAGCGTTTGATGGGGTTTTATGTAGATGGCACTACATCAAATAAAGATACTTTAATCCTGAAATCAATTCATTGTCCGTTTTCAATGGCTGATTTTAAAGACATACTCCATAAAAACCAGGCACAGATGAAACTCATTCCCCCCAATGGTGTTATGGCTCCCACCCAACGGAGATGGGGAGACGAAAGACTGAGTAAATACAGTGAACCACAAAAAAGAATGAACCCACATACGAACAATCGACTCACCCAAATGATTCGTTCGGGATTAAAACGGTCATAACATAATGAAAGCAAGATCAATGCCAATGAATGATACATTTGATAACGAGCAGCTGTTTCGAAGGTGGCAAGCGATGTAACATCTATGCGGGTTTTTAACCAATGCGCACCGAAAGCTCCGGCAATAACGGAAATTGCTGCCAACCAGCATCCTATTCGGAAAAGTGATTTATTCATGATTGGGTTTGTTTTGATTCAGATGTTTATAAATTGAATTTTTATCCAGCTGTTCCGCGTTTAATCGATGCTGTGCTTTTTGATAGAAAGGAATTCTTGCGATCAACAGTCTTTCAATTTCTTTTTCCAATGTTGTTTCTTCCAATACCGCTATGAGTGGACGATTTTTTTCTGTATCAGCAGCAAGCCGATTTGCCAGGTATTGCGGTGAAGCCTCCAACCAAATGGTTGTTCCATGCTCGTTCATCCAATGCATATTTTCTTCAAAACAAGGTGTACCCCCACCCACAGATATCAGCGCATTTTCCATCTTATTCGTTTCGCGCAAACACGCTGCCTCTATTTTTCTAAAACCCATCTCCCCTTGTTCTTTAAAAATATCTTCAATAGAAGAACTTGTTTTTTGTATGATCAGCTGATCCAAATCGATCCAGTTGAGTTGAAAATGTTGGGCCCAGATACTTCCCCAATGGCTTTTACCAACCCCCATAAACCCTAATAAATAAATACGCATAAGGCCAAATTTCGTAAAATGTTACGGATTAAGAAGTTGAGATTTTGACTGAGGAAGATTGCTTATCTTCGCGAAAATTTTAGATCCATGAATTTACACGAATATCAAGCCAAGGAATTATTAAAGAAATTCAACGTTCCTGTACAAGAAGGCATCGCTTGCAGCACACCAGGTGAGGCTGAAGCCGCATACCGTCAAATACATTCCGAATTTGGTAGCAAGTTTGCAGTTGTTAAGGCTCAAATCCACGCAGGTGGACGCGGTAAAGGGACAATCCAAGGTAAAGATCAACGCGGAGTAGCCGTGGGTAAAAGCATGGAAGATGTGGTAAAGATTTCTGAAAATATTCTGGGTGGAACATTGGTTACCCTACAAACCGGACCAGAAGGCAAATTGGTGAGTAAGGTATTGGTTGCACAGGATGTTTATTATGAAGGTCCTAATCCGGTTAAAGAATTTTACCTGGCTATACTCATGGATCGCAGTAGTTGCATGAATGTGGTGATGTACAGCACAGAAGGCGGTATGAACATTGAAGATGTAGCCCATGATACTCCAGAGAAAATATTCAAAGAGTTTGTACATCCGGGTGGCAGATTACAAGGGTTTCAGGCACGTAAAATCGCTTTCAACCTTGGTTTAAGTGGTGAGGCTTTCAAAAACTGCGTAAAGTTTGTGACCAACTTATACAATGCCTATGTGGAATTGGATTGTGGAATGCTAGAAATCAATCCACTTTTCAAAACCAGCGACGAAAAAATCATTGCAGTCGATTGTAAAATGAATATTGATGACAATGCGCTGATGCGTCATGCTGACGTAGCTGCCATGCGTGATTTCAGTGAAGAAGACCCTACAGAAGTAGAAGCTGGAAAATACAATCTGAATTTCGTAAAACTCGATGGAAATGTGGGTTGTATGGTAAATGGTGCAGGTTTGGCTATGGCAACCATGGATATGATCAAATTGAGTGGTGGAGAGCCAGCAAACTTCCTCGACGTTGGCGGTACTGCGAATGCACAAACTGTGGAAGCCGGATTCCGCATCATCTTAAAAGACCCGAAAGTAAAAGCAATCCTCATCAATATTTTTGGTGGTATCGTTCGATGCGATCGTGTTGCTCAAGGCGTCATCGATGCCTATAAGAGCATCGGAAATATTGATATTCCTATCATCGTTCGCTTGCAAGGAACGAATGCAGATGTTGCTAAAAAACTGATTGATGAAAGCGGATTGAAAGTACAAAGTGCAATTTTATTAAGCGAAGCAGCAGGACTAGTAAACAAGGCCGTTGCATAATCCCTTATTTTAATTTAATAAAAAACCGTTTCCAGTATGGAAACGGTTTTTTTATCTCTGTATAAAATGTATATCCGCTGAAATTATTATTTTCATATTATGTCAATCACTTTTACCATTCGGAATGCCCAAATAATCGACTTGCCTATCATCGTTGCTATTTATAACCAAACCATAGCCGGAAGAATGGTGACGGCAGATCTCGAACCGGTAAGTATAGAACAACGACTTCCCTGGTTTCATGCACACGATCAAACAACCCGACCGCTATGGGTTGTTGAAAATGACATCAATGAGATCATTGGGTGGATCAGTTTGCAGGACTTTTATGGAAGACCTGCGTACCAACAGACAGCAGAGATCAGTATTTATATTGACCAATCATTTCAGGGTAAAGGGCTGGGAAAATTACTATTGAAGGAAGCCATTGAGCGCTGTAAGCAAATCGGATTGAAAAATTTATTGGGGTTTATTTTTGGTCACAACCTGCCTAGTATTCGTTTGATTGAAAGTGCAAAATTTGAACGCTGGGGTTTATTTCCGGAGGTTGCATTATTAGATGATAAGCCTGCAGACCTTTGCATTTACGGATTAAAAATCGGTTGATCATACAGTACAAGAAGCAACCAATAGGGAGCATAGGATGCTGATCGTTTTTGTTTTACGCAGACTAAAGGAATTAAAAAAGTCTGTTGAAAAACCAACAGACTTTTGAGAGGTCCCTAGCGGATTCGAACCGCTGTAGAAGCTTTTGCAGAGCTTTGCCTAGCCACTCGGCCAAAGGACCATAATGCTATTCTTTCATTAGAATAGTCCGCAAAATAAGGTAATTTTATCGACATTTTGAAACAGAAAATTTTTATTGACTTATCTTATTAAATTCACATGATCCCTGCTTCCGAACTGATCCTCAATGATCGTGGTGCCATTTACCACCTCGATTGCCGCCCAGAAGAAATTGCAGATACTGTCATTGTAGTCGGCGATCCTGATCGTGTAAAAAAAGTCAGCCAATACTTTGACCGCATCGAATTCCAAAACCAACACCGTGAATTCATCACCCATACCGGTTATGTTGGACGAAAAAGAATCAGTGTTTGCAGTACGGGTATCGGACCAGACAATATCGATATTGTATTCAATGAACTGGATGCACTC
>JBILCT010000153.1:0-4195 GCA_044353025.1 Ferruginibacter sp.
CGAAAGCATGATTCATCAACTAGGCGTATTAAAACTTGATCCGGTTGAACAAACAATTGCTGAGCAGGTTATTGGCAGTTTGGATGACGATGGATATTTACGCAGAGAAATTACATCTATCATGGATGATTTGGCCTTCCGTCAAAACCTGGATGTGAATGAACAACAAATTGAATCTGTGATCAAACAAGTTCAACAATTTGATCCTGCCGGTGTTGGTGCGCGTGATTTACAAGAGTGTCTGTTGCTTCAGCTCATTCGAAAGGAAGATGACGGGGAAGAAGTAAGAATTGCAAAGCATATCATTGCATCTTATTTCGAAGAGTTTTCAAAAAAGCACTACGAACGTATCCAAAAATCACTACAGCTTACTGATGAAACACTGCGTACGGTGATACAGCAAATCATCCGATTGAACCCGCGTCCGGGAATGCAAATCGCAGAATTAAATTCGGCTGAACAATACATCGTCCCCGATTTTTTTGTTTTTAATAATAACGGAACACTAGAGTTGACCCTGAACAGCAGAAATGCACCGGACCTTCGAGTGAGTGAAGAGTATAAAGAGATGTTGAAGGGTTATGAGAAGTCTGAAAAGACAGATCGAAGACAGAAAGAAGCGGTGCTGTTCATCAAACAAAAACTGGATGCTGCAAAATGGTTCATTGATGCCATCAAGCAAAGACAGGACACTTTGATGCAAACCATGCATGAAATCATGACTTATCAGGAATCGTTTTTTTTAACCGGTGACGAAACAGAACTGAGGCCAATGATTTTGAAAGATATCGCAGAGGTAACCGGACTTGATATTTCAACCATCAGCCGGGTTGCTAATAGCAAATTTGTACAAACGGAATTTGGCACATTCCGATTGAAATATTTTTTCAGCGAAGGATTGCAAACGGAGAGTGGCGAAGAGGTTTCTACACGAGAGGTTAAAAAAATTCTTGCTGACATGATTGAAAGTGAGGAAAAGAAAAATCCGCTCAGTGATGAGGCGCTCACAGAAATGCTTTTGGAAAAAGGATATAATATTGCTCGAAGAACCGTGGCTAAATATCGTGAACAATTGAATATTCCGGTAGCACGGTTACGCAAAAACGTTTAACATGATCGAACCCGCACAACAAACAATTACAGCTGAGCCAATCACTCGTGTATCTGCTTTGTTTATTTCATACGTTTTGCACCCCTTATTTATTCCTATTTATTTGATTTACTGGTTGGTTTTTATTCATCCTACAGCGTTTGCGGGATTTTCACTTGGACAACAATGGCAAACACTCACGATTAGTATCGTTAACTTATTAGTTTTTCCTTTGTTCAGTACATTGTTGTTGAAGGCATTGGGATTTGTAACATCCATTCACTTGCGTACACAAAAAGATCGAATCATTCCATTGATCGCTTCTGGTATATTTTTCTTTTGGTGTTATCTGGTTTTCAAAGAACAGATTACATATCCTAGAATGCTTGTGGTGCTTACTTTTGGAATGTTTTTAGCTTCTTCTGCAGCCTTATTGGCCAACATTTATTTGAAAGTAAGTATTCATGCCATGGGAATGAGTGGATTGGTTGCGTTTTTATTGTGGCTTTCCTGGAACGGAAATATAATGTTGGCGGGACCGCTCATGATTTCAATTTTATTGGCCGGCTTGGTGATGAGTGCACGATTGGCATTGAATGCGCATCGTCCGGCAGAAATAATGGTTGGTGCGTCCATTGGAATATTGTCGCAATGGGTGAGTGCTTGGGTAGTGTAGTCGCCTTCATTTTATTCCGACTCACAGGACACCTCATTTAATTTTATAAGTAATGTTGAACTTGATCCATCAGTCGTTTTTTAACTTCGGATGAAGCAAAAGAATGTCTGATCGCTTCCGTGGTAACGTGATGCCAATGCGCTTTTTCCCAACCAAAATGTTCTTGCATTTTTTTAAACTCTTCAGAGAGTGAAATATTTGAAATTGTTCTGCCGTCTGTATTGATGCTTAAAGAAACGCCATCGCGATAAAGTTGATCGGCAGGATGATTGGCATAAGCACTGGTTGTTTTTGTTAAACAGTTGCTGGTTGGACAAACCTCCAAGTGAATATCTTCTTGTTTGAGATGTCGAATTAAAGCTGGGTCCTCAATACTTCGAACGCCGTGTCCGATTCTAGTGGGACGAAGCAATTCCAATGTATTCCATACACTCGATGCTCCTGCAGCTTCTCCGGCATGCGCCGTGATAGAAATTCCATGCTCACGTGCATATGCAAACGCGGAAACATGTTCTTTAAGTGTGAAGCCTGTTTCATCAGCAGCGATGTCAAATCCAACCACATGTCTATTTCTGAATTGCTCCGCCAGCTTGACCGTTTCCATGCTTTGATCTTCTGTGTAATGTCTGAGTGTACAAAGAATAATGCCCGCTTCTATTCCATATGTTTTAATTCCCTCTTCTGTGGCTGAGCATACCGCTTCCACCACTTGTTCCGGAGTCATTCCCTGTCGTAAATGCTGTAATGGGGCAAATCGCATTTCTGCATAAATCACTCCATCTTTTTTGAGCTGTTTGAATAAATCCAACGTTACCAAACGTAACTGTTCAGGGGTTTGCATCCATTGAATGGCTCGCTCTGCCCGTTCAATGTATTCAATAAGATTTTGACAATTGATTGGGGCTTTATAGAGAAAATTATAAGTGGCTTCGTCTATAGCAGGATCGAACATGCGCACAACTTCAAAACTCAATGAACAATCGAGATGAAGATGTAGTTCAACCTTTGGCAATTCGCTCCAGTTCATCAGTAATATATATTGGGATTACCAGCCCAGTATCCAGGCGAACATCAACGGAGCAACGATGGTTGCATCACTTTCCACAATAAATTTTGGGGTGTTCACATCCAGCTTTCCCCAGGTGATTTTTTCATTGGGTACCGCTCCTGAATAAGATCCGTATGAAGTTGTGGAGTCGCTGATTTGGCAGAAATAATTCCAGAAGGGAACATCGTGCCATTCCAAATCCTGATACATCATGGGTACTACACAAATTGGAAAGTCGCCCGCGATACCACCTCCGATTTGGAAGAAGCCCACTCCTTTTCCGGAAGAGTTGTTTCTGTACCATTCAGACAACCAAACCATATATTCAATGCCTGACTTCATGGTCGAGGCCTTGAGTTCATTCTTTATTACGTAAGAAGCAAAAATATTTCCCATGGTGCTGTCTTCCCAGCCCGGAACAACAATCGGTAAATTTTTCTCAGCTGCTGCAAGCATCCAACTGTTCTTGGGATCAATTTCGTAATACTGCTCCAAATCTCCACTCAACAACATTTGATACATGAATTCGTGCGGGAAAAATCGTTTGCCCTGATCTTCCGCTTGTTTCCAGCAATGATGGATATGCTTTTGCAAACGACGGAAAGCTTCTTCTTCCGGAATACAAGTGTCTGTAACACGGTTGTAATGGTTTTCCAAAAGGTCCCATTCGTCTTGCGGACTAAGATCTCTATAATTCGGAACACGCTTGTAATGTGAGTGTGCCACCAGGTTCATGATATCCTCTTCCAAGTTGGCACCTGTGCAACTGATAATATCTACTTTTCCCTGACGGATCATTTCTGCCAGGCTTAGTCCCAACTCCGCCGTGCTCATTGCTCCGGCGAGTGTAACCATCATTTTACCACCTTCTGTAAGATGTAATTCGTAACCCTTGGCAGCATCCATTAAAGCAGCTGCATTAAAATGACGATAATGATGTTGAATAAATTGTGAAACGGGACCTTTTTGCATAGCTGAAAAATTTGAAGCCGTAAAATTAAGAAAAGTTTGTCCCTTGACAGGCTTTATTTCTCTTCAAAGAGGATCTTTCAGAGTATTTACTAACTTCACTATTCAATTATGCTTAACATGAAATCAGTATTAAAATCTTTTTTGACGATAATCGTTCTCTTATGCGCTCATCTTAAAATTATTGCGCAATCGCATGTTGGTAATGTAGGAATTGGTATTATCCAGCCGCTGACCAGACTTCATATTGAAGACACATTAACTCAAACTTTAGGCAGGAGTACAATTTATCTTCATACCATATCTGGGTTAATACCAGATTCTAATTACAGGGGAATAGATGCAAGAATCAATGGGACCACGGGTTTCGCCAGGGCTATACAAGGGTACTCATATGGACAAAACGAACAAC
>JBILCT010000154.1:0-4188 GCA_044353025.1 Ferruginibacter sp.
TTCAGAGATGAGCTTGATATGCTGATGGATACCATCAAACAAGGTCAAGCCATATCTATCATTTACAAGCGAGGTGATATAGTTGATACGATTCAATCTAAATTGCCGGAAGACAGCAAAATCGGATTTTACTCACCCGTTTTGCCTGAACAGTTTGATAGTTTAGGCGTTTACAAATACACGGTTAAAAAATATGGTTTCTTTGCGGCTATTCCTGCAGGTGTTCGTCGAGCTGGCGATGAACTTCAATTCTATATAGATCAGTTTGGGAAAATCTTATCTCCGGAAACCGGTGCATATAAAGGTGTGGGCGGTTTTAAAGCCATGGGTTCTGTGTTTTCAGGCAATGGATGGGATTGGGAACATTTCTGGACCATTACTGCATTCTTTTCCATTGTGTTGGCATTCATGAATCTTTTACCCATTCCTGCATTAGATGGCGGCCATGTTGTATTTACGCTCATTGAAATGATTACCGGTAAAAAGCCGAGTGAGAAGTTTCTGGAATACGCACAAATTGTAGGCATGATTCTTTTGCTCGGATTGATGCTTTATGCCAATGGAAATGATTGGTTCGGTTGGGGAAAATAATCTCAACAGAAGATGACCGGAATTTGATTCAATAATTCAAATTTCCAAATTCCCTCGGATTAACTTTGCATCATGTCGCCATTTTTGTCCATAATGCTGAATTCAGTTATGCTTACCCTCAAGGAATTAAGGGTAAATAAATTGAGAACCGGTTTGAGTTTGACGGGCGTTGCCTTTGGAATTTTTTGCATTATTGGCGTACTCACTACAGTGAACAGTCTCGAACAGAATATCCAAAACGAAGTACAAAGTTTAGGGAGTAACACCATTTACATTGATAAATGGGATTATAGTGGAGGACCGGATCGTCCGATCTGGAAGTATCGTGCAAGACCGATCATGAAAAATGAGGAAGCAGGTTGGATTGCTCAACGATCTTCATTGACCGGTGCGGTCACTTATCTGCTACAATCTGTAGCAAACGTATCCTTTGGAGACGATGTGATTGAAAATGCTACTATTTATTGCATCAATGAATCGCAAATTGAAATACAGCCATTGTCATTTGATGCAGGAAGGTACTTATCCGCTTCAGAATTTAAACAAGGGAACAACCACTGTTTAATAGGAGCCACCAATGCAGAAGATCTTTTTGGTTCTGCAGAAAGGGCTTTAGGAAAATCAATTGAACTGAAAGGAAAAAAACTCATTATAGTTGGAGTGATTAAAAAAGAAGGAAAGAGTTTTATTGGTTGGGATTATGACAAATGCGTTATGCTAAGCAATAAATTCGCGCGTCAACTGTTTGATCCGGAAGCAGCCAATCCCATTCTAATTGTGAAGGGGAAAGAAGGCGTAACCACACAGGCATTGATGCAAGAACTCAAGGGGGTGATGCGTCAAATACGTAGGTTAAGTCCGTTACAAGAAGATAATTTTTCATTGAACAGCGTGGAGGCTTTCAGCAAAGCGATTTCAGATTCATTTGTTACCATTGACATTGTTGGTGCGATCATTGGAGGAATCAGTTTGATCGTTGGTATGTTTGGTATCGCGAATATTATGTTTGTTACCGTTAAAGAAAGAACGTCGCTGATTGGATTGAAAAAAGCGATTGGAGCAAAAAAAATATCCATACTTACTGAATTTTTATTGGAGTCATCTATCCTATGTTTGATGGGTGGATTCATTGGATTGATACTGGTATTTATCCTTACAAAAATTTTATCGGGCCCACTTGAGTTTCCGGTTCATTTATCACCCATGATGATGTTTACAACCGTATTGATATGTTTAATTGTTGGAGTAATTGCAGGTATTATTCCTGCATCGCGTGCAGCCAATATGGATCCGGTAAAAGCGATTCGAAGCTAATTGAAGTCGAATCCAACCATATTAGCTATTGAGTCATCCTGTGATGAAACCGCAGCTGCAGTTTCTGTGAATGGAGAGATTCGCTCCAATTTGATTGCATCACAGGAGATTCATTCGATCTATGGAGGTGTAGTTCCTGAATTAGCCAGTAGAGCACATATGCAACAAATATGGCCCGTTGTGGATATGGCGCTGCGTCATGCGAATAAGGAATTGAATCATGTAGATGCGATTGCATTTACGCAGGCACCCGGATTGATAGGGTCATTGTTGGTTGGAAGTCAATTCGCTCAATCGTTGGCCCTTGCTACCGGAAAACCCCTGATTGCCGTGCATCATATGCAGGCGCATGTTTTGGCGAATCTGATTCCTGTAAATAAACCCTCTTTTCCTTTTTTATGCTTGACGGTGAGCGGTGGACACACACAAATTGTTTTGTGTGAATCTCCCACCAACTTGAAGGTGATCGGGTCAACCATAGATGATGCGGCAGGAGAGGCATTTGATAAAACCGCAAAGATGTTGGGACTACCATATCCGGGAGGACCATTGATCGACAAGTATGCGGCACAAGGAGATCCCCATCGTTTTAAATTTCCGGAGCCACAGATAAAAGGATTGGATTTTAGTTTTTCTGGTTTAAAGACATCTATTCTGTATTTTTTGAGTAACGGAGGTCAGTCATTGGTATACAAAGAAAAATTTTTGGTGTCAGCAGATGAGAAGCAATTATTTATTGAAAATAATTTGGCAGATATATGCGCCTCTGTACAACACAGTATTATTCGCATATTGTTGAATAAACTGATCCGCGCATCAGAAGAAACCGGCATCCGGGAAATTTCTTTGGCCGGGGGCGTAAGTGCCAATAAAGGATTGAGAGCACATTTGGGAATGGTAGGGGAGCAACGAGGATGGAAAGTGTATATTCCGGATTTTGAGTATTGCACGGATAATGCTGCGATGATAGCCATTACCGGTCATTACAAATACCTGGCAGGCGAGTTTACTCCATTAGGGGTTTCACCCCATGCAAAATCGGGTTGGTAAACCAATGGATATGGCATCACAAACATTTTTTTCTTTTAAAAAATTCGTGATTCATCAGGATAGATGTGCCATGAAGGTGTGCACGGATTCGTGTTTATTTGGAGCTTGGTTGGTGGAACAGTTGAAGTTGATGCAAATCAACATCGGATATTCTTTAGACATTGGTACTGGCACCGGTTTATTGAGTATGATGCTGGCACAGGAATCTGCGGGTAAGATAATCGGCATTGACATGGATTCCGAAGCCATTACACAAGCCGTTGAAAATGTCTCTGCATCTATCTTTAATACACGTATTGATGTTGTGGAGTATCGACTGCAGGATTTTGAATCTCCGCGTTTTTTTGATTTAGTATTTTCCAATCCGCCATTTTTTGAAGGACAACTAACATCTACGGATAAACGAAGAAACCATGCCATGCACGCCACGGAATTAAGTACTGAAGCTCTTTTGGATGGCATGAATCGATGGATGGCATTGGAGGGGTGGGGAGCCCTTTTATTGCCGGCTTACCGGGAGCATGATGTGAAAAAGATGCTCTTTGATCGTAATTTTTTCATACACAAAGAAGCATTCGTTTGTCAAACCGAAAAACATGTTCCCTTTCGAATCCTGTGGTTGTTTTCACGAAAAGAACCGGTTTGCTTAAATTCTGAGTGCATTCAGATTAAACAAGATGGAGCATATTCAACTCGGTTCAAAAAGTTGTTGCAGCCATATTATTTAAACCTATAGTGATTGACCATTATTGTATCCTGTTTGAAATAGTCAACAATGTTGACGATTGAAAATTATTGCATATCTTTTTAAACCTTGAGGTCAAATATTCATCTGAAGCAAGTATAATTCATACTATGGAGATCAATCACCTAAATGCATTAAGACTTGGATTTTCAACAAGCGCCAGTAAAGAAATAAAAAAACTGGGCTTGAAAAATTATATTCAAACGCAACTCCATGCCACAAACCATTTGACGGCGCCGGATTTCATTCGGAATAGTCCAAAAAGTTTGAGCGAATTACAAGAACTCCGAGAAAAAATGGATGCGAACGGAGCCAATCAAACGTTTGAGTTAAAAGTGATCATAAAAGTTCGGAATGATTGGAAGGCATTTTACCTACAACGCTGCTTTGAGACAGCGAATCCGCTTCGGGAAAAAATTAACCTGTTCTTTCAAAATCACTTTGTTTCAACCCTTCAATCTGTAAAAGTTCCCTATTGGATATTCAAA
>JBILCT010000155.1:0-4185 GCA_044353025.1 Ferruginibacter sp.
GTAGAAAAAGTGTATTTTGTCATTCACAAAAACAAGAGAGGTTTTACCCCATATTCTTTTTTGAAAGCAATCAAATTCGGTCAATTTCTCAAGAAGTTGAAACTTGACGTTTGGCATTTTGATAGTATTTCTCCCAGACTACTCGGAATTTTTCCTTTTCTGATCAAACAACCAACTGTGCTTTCATTGCATGATCCAAAATCGCATAGTGGTGAGAAAGAATGGAAATATGAATTGGTCAACCGGATTTTATTCAGTTTTATTAATTGCTTTCTATTCTATTCAAACTTTGCCAAAAATCAATTTCATCAGGCTTACCCTTGGGTTCAAACCCCCTCCCGAACAATCAAATTACTTCCTTATACATTTGTCAGGCATTTTAAACTTACAAAAACATCGGTCGAACCGGAAGAAATTTTATTTTTTGGCAGACTTTCTTTATACAAGGGTATTGATCTTTTAGTTGAAGCCATCCCCATGATTTTGGAAAAATATCCCACACAAAAGTTTGTTATTGCAGGAAAACCAAACAACAACTTTCAAATAGATACAAACATTTTGAATAAGTATAAAGATAACATTCGTCTCATTCCCGAGTACTTAGACATATCTGCGTTAGTTGCATTGATTGAAAAAGCAGCATTTATTGTTTGTCCGTATCGGGATGCCACTCAGAGTGGTGTGCTTTCTACTGCTTTTGCATTGGGAAAATGTGTCGTATCAACCAATGTGGGCTCTTTCCCTGAATATATAGCGCATGGAAAAAATGGCTGGTTGGTAAAGGCGGAAGCAAAGTCGATTGCGAGTGGAATCATAGAAGTAATAGATCAAAAGAAATATCTTCAATTTCAAGAAAATATAGAAATATCGGCAAGTCAGGCTGTTCAGAACGAAATAGGAAACGAAATTACTCGAGCCTATTCCTCATTGCCTTCATAAAAATTATTTCTTTTTATACACCTTATTCCATCATGCGAGTCCTCATCACAACGATAGAATTACCAGAAAACATTGAACAAATTCGAGGAGGGGTTCATTCGGCATTGATCAATCTGCTTCATGGATTTGTTCATACCGGTTCTGTAATCAGAGTGCTTTCCTTTCATAAAAATGAGCCAACCATTAAGCATGTTCAATTTTCAGATCAAATTGAAATCATTCACTTAAAAGAAGGCCCATTCAAATTACATCTTTTGAATTTTCTTTTTTTCGGCCCTTCGATATTAAAAGATCATATTAGAGCGTTCAATCCGGAAGTTGTTCATTTTCAAGAGGGCAATTCATTTCTATTTGTAAAATGTTGGGGCACCTTAAGAAAACCAATGGTGCTAACGATACATGGCATGTCTAAACATGAAGCCAAAAGGAAAAAGAAATGGAAAGATAAACTTACATGGACTGTCAATGCTTGGATTCATGCATTGCTTTTACCCAAAAATCTGATACACCTTTCCAATTTTTCATTCGCATTGAGCAGCCATCCCAAAAACGGAAATGAGATCATCATTCCCAATGCCGTAACTCCCCGATTCTTCGATATTCAGACCAAGACCACCTTTAACAACCGATTACTTTATGTGGGCATCATCGACAATAACAAGAATATTCGTTTGACCCTCAGACTCATGCATGCCCTCAAGCAAAAGGGAATAATATATCATTTGGATGTGATGGGAGGATTCAGTGACCAAGCATTTGAAAACTCGATAAAAAATAACATCATTGAATGGGGACTTGAAAAACAGGTTCATTTTCACGGATGGGTAAATCAATCTCAAATTATCGATCAATTGTCCATTTCCGACATACTAGTGGTTAGCTCATTCCATGAATCTTTACCGATGGTGATAGCAGAGGCAAGAGCAAGTGGTAAGGTTGTATTGGCTGTTCGTGTTGGAGGAATACCGGAAATGATACGTGACGGAATCGATGGCTTTTTATTCGATCATGGAAATGAAGAACTCGCAATTGAAAAGCTGAAATACCTTTCGCAACATCCACACCATGCCATTGAAATGGCGAATAAGGCAAAACAACATGCAACCGAGCATTTACATAGTTCGATCATTGCTCAAAAAACACTAGAATTTTATCGTACCATCCTATCTTAAATAAGTAAAAGTAATGATTCAAATAAAAAAGAAATTCTATTTATTAAAGTACAATGAGGTTTATTTTCACTGTAACTCATCCTTTAGCAATTTATGGGAACTCAAAAAATACTCCTTTTTGCCTGAACATCACCCGTTACCATTTGGCTGCATCAGAAAATATTTTCATACCGTTCTGATCAATCTTCAAACAACCGAAGAAGAACTTTTGGGCAAATTCAGAAGCACTGTCAAGCAAAACTGGAAAAAAGCAGAAAAAATAGGCATGGTAGTGGAGTTTAATCAACAATTAGATCAATTCCTGGAATTCTATAACAAATTTGCCAAAGAAAAAGGGATTTATCAGATCCCTCGTAAAATCATCCAGGAATTTAATACAGACCAATTCATAGTCTGTTGGGTAAAATTCGAAGGGGAAATACTTGCTGCAGGACTTTCTTTATTTGATAAAAAGGTGAGCATAGCATATGATTATTTAGGAGCAAGTAGAAGATTGGATGAACATTTCAACAAGTCAGTAGTTGGTCTTGCCGGGAAGCTATTGAAGAAAGAAGAAATATTGTATTTTAGGCAAATGGGTATTAAAACCTATGACCTAGGTGGATATGCAATGGGAACAACCAACAAGTCGTTACAAGGAATCAATGAATTTAAACTCTCCTTCGGAGGTGAAGTGGCCAAATTATCTAATTTTAAAACAATCCCATTCTATATTTTGAAAACAATCTCAATGTTCCTGGATCGGCGATACATTTAAAATTATCTCTTCAATCTGTTCGTTCGTAAATGAATAGAGCGCCAAGATCGATGTAAATACACATAAGTAACTTTCAATCAAAAAAAGATTGATTTACTGATATATACGATTATGACTGATTTCATCGTTCTATTGACTGAATGCTGTCATTTTTATTCAAAACAAGTATATTTTTGTCAACTCATTGATAATGTGTTGATAATCATAACTTGACTATTCAATTGAATAAGTAGAAAGACATTTCTCCCCCAAACATGAACGATCAGGTGAAATATTACACCAAGAATAACCTATACACACATCTGATGATGAATCGGATAGAGCGTGCATTTCATTTGTCGGAAGACGAGTTGATTGCAGAATATGAAAAAAGATTTTTAAACGTATTTCAACGTGCTTTTCAGTTTTCAAAATTTTATCAATCAATCTATAAAAAAGCAGGCGTACATATTAATGACATCAAGTCATTAGAAGACATTGTAAAACTTCCAATCATCAACAGACCGATGATTCAGGATCAGGAAGATGAGATTTATAATGGACATAAATGGGGGAAAACCAAAGGGCTGACGAGTGGCACATCGGGAACACCGCTGACGATACACAGACATTTTTTTGACGTGTGTACAGAACATGCTTATGTACGTCATTATCGAACAAAAAACGGATTCAAAAATCGTCAACCATTGCTCTCTTTGAGAGGTGTTTTGGGAAAATCTGACCCTTACTATTATTTCAAACCAGGCAACATCTTATACGTTTCCATCCCCAATTTGAATAAGGATACGATCAAAATGTATCATGACTTAATTACAAAATTCAATCCGGTTGCGGTGGAAGCATTTCCAAGTTATTTGAACAAATTTTGCTCAGAATTGGAATCTGCAAACTTAGCAATGCAAATACCATTCGCTTTTACATCTTCAGAAACTCTTTTGAGTTGGCAAAGAGAAAACATTGAACACAAATTAAATTGTAAGCTTTTTGACTGGTACGGAAATGCAGAGCGAAGTATTTTACTCGCACAAGATGAACATGGGGAATACAAACCAGCCCCTCTTTACTCCATCAATGAGTTTGAAAAAGAACATATCATCACCACTGCCTTAACGCATGAACGTTTCCCTTTGATCAGATATCAGGTCAATGATACTGTTCAAGTGAGCAGTCATGACTTTTTAAAGAACCTCGTCAATCCGGAAATAATAAAGATTGAAGGAAGAGCCAGTGATAATATTATTTTAAAAGACGGCTCCATTGTAGGATGCATTGACCATGCCTTTAAAGGGGTTTCTCACTTACACATGGCACAAGTAC
>JBILCT010000156.1:0-4179 GCA_044353025.1 Ferruginibacter sp.
TTGTTCATCGAGCACCAATCCGGGGATTTGATTATCATTGGCCTGGCGGCTTCCGATACCGGAAAGGAACAATAAATTCCCCACCTTACGGGCATGAGGATACGCACCCAGCGGTTTGGCTGCGGCTGTTGTTTTGACGATATTTTCAGATGTTGTGTTCGACATAAGTGAATCAGTATTTAATGCAAATATTTTTGGGTTCTGTGAAGAAACGCATGGCTTCCCAACCGCCTTCCCGACCAACGCCGCTGTTTTTCATGCCACCGAATGGAGTGCGTAAATCGCGGTGCAACCAGCAGTTGATCCAGACGATGCCTGTTTCGAGTTCGGCAGACATTTTTTGCGCGGTTTGTATATTTTGTGTCCACACCGATGCAGCCAATCCATAGTTACTGGCATTGGCCAGTCGAATGGCTTCTTCGCGGTCATGAAAAGGTTGAAGGGTAACTACCGGTCCAAAAATCTCTTCCATATTGGTTTGGCAGTTGGGTCCTAATCCTTCAAAAACGGTTGGTTCGATGAAATAACCTTGGGCACAACGACCTTCCGGATGCACGGCCTTCCCGCCTGTAAGCAGCGTGCCGCCTTCATCGTGTGCCGTTTGGATGCAATGCATCACTTTATCGAAATGCGCTTTACTGACGACTGCGCCCTGACGGGAGGTGTCGAGTAGGGGATCTCCGACGGTTAGTTTTTGTACACGCGCGATAAACTCGGTTTTGAATTTATCGTAGATGGAAGCTTCAATCAGGATGCGGCTTCCACACAAACAGATCTGTCCTTGGTTCGCGAAAGAGGAGCGCAAAACAGTTCGCATCATGTTTTCCCAATCGCAATCTGCGAAGATGATGGCCGGATTTTTTCCGCCCAATTCAAGGGATAATTTTTTGAATCGAGGGGCTGCCATTTCTGCGATGCGCGCACCGGCACGCGTGCTTCCGGTGAAGGATATCGCTTTGATATGTGGATGTTTGACGATGGATTCACCGCATTGTGGACCATCGCCGTGAATGATATTGAGGACGCCTTTGGGTAGTCCTGCTTCGTGGGCAACACGGGCAAGTAAATAAGCGGTTGCAGGCGTTACTTCGGAGGGCTTGGCAATCACACAATTTCCGGCAGCCAGCGCAGGTGCTATCTTCCAGGTGAAAAGATACAGTGGAAGATTCCAGGGAGAAATGCAACCGACCACGCCAATGGGTTGACGAAGGGTATAGTTAATGGCTTGGTCTTCCATGGCATGACTTTCAGAGGCGAAATGCATGCCGGCTGTGGCGAAAAAACGGAGGTTTTGCGAAGAACGCGGGATGTCCACCTCCTTGCTCAGCCAAAGAGGTTTGCCATTGTCATTTGTTTCGGCCAGCGCGAAGGCTTCTGCATTGTCATCAATCAGATCCGCCATCTTGTTCAGGAAATGAAACCGTTTTTCCGTGGAAAGTGAAGCCCAATGTGGGAAAGCGATTTGTGCGGCTTCCACAGCTGATTGAACATCGGTTTCATTACTGTTGGGAATGAGTCCATAAACGGCACCAATGGCTGGGTTCACGTTTTCAAGATATTGGCCGGACATGGGTTCAACGAAAGCTCCGTTGATATAGTTGGTTAAACGATCCGGTATCTGCCATGCATTCATTGCGTGAAGTTTTTCCTGGTTGGCGAAGGAGATTTCGGCGAATTGTACTGAAATTTCGCTTCAAAGGATGAATTGATTGGAATAAAAATCAAATCGCCGCAAAGGTAAACAAAATAGTCCCGCAGTGGTTGAAAAATGGGGGGACTGATTTTGTATGTCCGTCAAAAAAATTATCTTCGGCAAAATTCAATGATATGTCAATTGCAGCTCCCTTTAACCTGAAAAAATGGATTGATGAACACCGTGATTTGCTAAAACCACCGGTAGGTAATCAGTGCGTGTACAAGGATGCCGAGAATTTTATTGTGATGGTAGTGGGCGGTCCGAATTCAAGAAAGGATTATCATTTTAATGAAAGTGAAGAGTTGTTCTATCAGGTGGAAGGCGACATTGTGGTAAAGATCATTGATGCGGGTAAATTCCGCGACATAGAAATCAAGGAAGGCGATATGTTTTTGCTGCCTGCACGTACACCGCATTCACCGCAAAGAGGTCCGAATACCGTTGGAATCGTGATTGAAAAAGTAAGAGAGGGAGCGGAGGAAGACGGGTTTCTTTGGTATTGCGAAAACTGCGGACACAAGCTTTATGAAAGCAAGATGGTGGTTACGGATATCGTAAAGCAATTGCCTCCGGTGATGGAAGGGTTTTACGCGGATGAGCATAAACGCACTTGTACAGAATGCGGATCTGTAATGGCACCGCCGATCAAAAAAGGATAATCGGATTATCCGTTTTCAATTTTGGATTTTTTCAATCTTTCAATCATTTTTTGTGCGCATAGACATTCACACACATATCATGCCTGAGCGCATGCCCCGTTGGACAGAAAAATTCGGGTACGGAGATTTTATTCACTTGGAACATCGCAATTGCAAAGCGTGTATGATCAAGGGGGAGCGAATGTTCAGGGAGGTGGAAGAGAATTGTTTTCAAACGGAAGCGAGGCTGGTGGATATGGATCGTACAAAGGTGGATGTACAGGTATTGTCTACCATTCCGGTGTTGTTCAATTATTGGGCGAGGCCTGCAGATGGATTGGAAACTGCACGTTTTTTCAATGACCATATTGCAGAGACCGTTTCCTTGCATCCTAAGCGCTTTATTGGATTAGGAACGGTTCCCTTACAAGATGTGGATTTGGCGATACGAGAGATGGAGCGTTGTGTGCATGAACTCAAGATGCCCGGATTAGAAATCGGAAGCAACATCAACAATATCAATCTGGGAGATCCGGTTTTGGATCCGTTTTTCAAACGTGCGGAGGAATTGGGATGCGCATTGTTTGTGCATCCTTGGGAGATGATGGGGGAGGAGCATATTCAGAAATACTGGCTGCCTTGGCTGGTAGGTATGCCTGCGGAAACAAGTCGTGCTATTTGCTCGGTTTTATTTTCGGGTATGCTTGAACGTTATCCTGCTTTGCGTATCGCATTTGCGCATGGCGGAGGATCATTTCCCATCACCATCGGACGCATTGAACATGGCTTCAATGTTCGTCCGGATTTAGTTGCGATAGACAACAAAGAGAATCCGAGAAATTATCTGGGAAAATTCTGGATAGACAGCTTGGTGCATGACCCTGAAGCACTTCGTTTTATCATTGACGTTATGGGCGTAGATAAAATATGTATGGGCAGCGATTATCCGTTTCCGTTAGGAGAGCATATTCCCGGAGAATTGATTGATTCGATGCCGTTTGATGCAGCGTTCAAACAAAAATTACTTTCTCAGAATGCATTGAATTGGTTAGGGATTGCAGGCGTTTTTTAGAGACAGAACTGTGTACTTCAGTAAGGGGTTTCATTCTTCAAAAAAAATCGCTCAAACTGAATTCTGATTATTTAGGCAGAAATTTTTCATGCAATCAACTCTAATCATTCAAGATCCCGACTGAATATTAAAAAAATAGCATCAATATATCTCAAATTGAAAAATACTGACACGAAGGGTTTTACTTTTAAAGAAAATATTAAGAAGGAGATTACTTCTTTTTAATTGAGGTCAAATGCTTAATATCTTCTAAGTCTTTCGGACGAGAATTTGCAGCTTTGTCTTGTAGGAGTTCCTCTATTCCAATGAATATCATTTCTATATCATTGACAATTGTAGTTTCTTTTTTTCGTATGCAGGTTTGAATTTACCACTCCCCTTTAACTTCGGCAAGAAGTCAAGTGTAACTTTTTTAAGTTCAAATTTGAAATATGATTTTTGTGGATTCGGTGACTTTTCTTCAAAAAACTCCGCTACATCTTGTCCTAATTCTGCTAAAGCTTTTAAAAGTTTGAAATAGTTATCATAGTTAGGGTTGTACCATATATCAAGATCAAATTTATCTGCTGGAGTACCATCTAAATTTTGAGACCATCGAAAATATCCATGAAATGCCACTGCTGTGCCGCCAACAATTAAATACTGAACACCATTTTTATTGAGAATTTGACATACTTGGGTTATCTCGTGGGTTATATTTCGCTGCATTTAGTTTTATGCTTTTTTTACTTTGCCCTTATTTAGCAAGCGGAGAAAAGCCGACATTTCAGCTT
>JBILCT010000157.1:0-4176 GCA_044353025.1 Ferruginibacter sp.
AATTCATAGATATCTGCGAAAAGATTTTTACAAAGAAGATGATTTGTTTTTTCATGAAGATCTTTGGGGTAGTTGGGATCATCATACGCGATTTTCAGATCCGAACATCAAAAGTTGCTTGAACAAGATTAATCAATCCATGGAAGAAGGGATTCAGTGTTTGCATCAATCAAAATGGCTGATATTAACCTTGGGTTCTGCATTTGTATATCGAAAGTCAGATGGGGGAGCGGTAGCTAATTGTCATAAAGTTCCGGCTGATAAATTTAAAAAAGTGTTGCTCACACCTTCGGAGATTAATGACACTTTTGAAAATTTGTTTCATGATTTAAAACAAGCGAATCCGGAAATCAATGTAATGTTGACCATCAGTCCGGTCAGGCATTTGCGTGATGGTTTCATTGAAAACAACCGAAGTAAAGCTCATCTGATACAAGCGGTTCATGAACTGGTTGAACGATTTGAATATGTTCATTATTTCCCATCATTCGAATTGGTGATGGATGATCTAAGGGATTATCGATTTTTTGCCGAGGATATGGTTCATCCAAATTATCAGGCTACACAATATGTTTATGAGCGTTTTTTGCAAACTTGTATTCACCCGGATGATTATGAACTCATTAAATCGCTCAATCAATTAGCCACCGCATATCAGCATAAAATTCAGCATCCCGGCACCAAGCAGCATATTCTTTTTTTTGAAAAGCAGTTAGAAAATATACGCAGACTGCAAATACAACACCCACATCTTGATTTGTCGAAAGAACTTATTTATTTTTCAAACCCTTCAATGGGTTAGCAGAAAAATAATGCATACATTCACAAACAGAAACTTAAAAATAAATATCATGAAAAAAACAAGTTTAATCATCACATTATTATTAGTGATTATCAATGTTTCGTTCAGTCAACGTGTCCATAAAATAATTCTTGCTGATAAGGGGGCATCCATTACCACCGGGTTTTTACTGAATGAAAATGTGGTTGTTTATATTGGTCAGGATGGAAGCATCTCTGAGTGGGGCGTGGATCGCTATTCGGATCGGGCTGGCGATCAGATACCACGTAAATTGGAAACTTATGGCGGTCGCATTGAATATTATACGGATAAAGACAATGAAGCTTTTCGTGGTAAAATCAAATATATTGGAAATACAATGATCACCTATTTTGCTTCATTTGATGATAAGGATAAAGCAGGTCGAATCAAGACGATTGGTACGATTCCATTCAACTATTTTACTACTTACGATGACCCGTCTGCCAAAGGGAAAATCAGAATGGTAGGACGAACTGCGTATAATTTTTACACCAATTTTGACAACGAAGCATATAAAAACAAAATCAAATCGATTGGATCTGTAGGCATTACTTATTTTGCAACTACAGATGATAAAGCTTTGGTGGGAAAAGTAAAATCTGTCAATAACAGACCATTTACATATTACACTTCACAAGATCAGCCTAATTTAAGAGGTGTTTTGAAAACGGGTAGTTTAACGCAAGTTGTCAATGGGGTGACTTATCAAATTAAGCCCTAGAATTATTACCTGAGTTCAACCTGCATGTTGAAACATGCACTGTACTTCTATAATTAACCTTGCAGGTTAGAGGTACATATCATTTAGTGACATCAACCTGATCTTGCAATCGTCTTGCAAGATAATCCGACAAAGTATCATTCGATTCAAATCAGTGTATTCGATCTCCCCTTAATTCACTGCTCTTCATCAATTCTTTTTCATATTCCAGCCATTCACTCCAGCGCTTACGAACAATTTTCTTGTCGATATAATGTTCGGCCAATGTGATAAATAGGGTGTAGTGCCCCGCTTCACTTTCCATAAATTTTCGATAGAATTTTCTCAGGTAAGGGTCATCCATCCCTTCGCTTAATCGCTTGAACCGCTCACAACTTCTGGCTTCAATCAAGGCCATGGTTAACATCTGGTCGAGGAATCGTTCGGTCGGACTTCCTCCTTTTTTTTGAAATTCAAGGAGCTTGTTTACATATACGTCTTTCCGTTGCCTGCCAAGTGGAAGGTTTCTCTTTTTTAATTCAGCCAGTACAGCGCGAAAATGCCCCCATTCCTCGGTAACGATTGGACTGAGTTCCTCGAGCAGTTTTGATTTTTCGGGATTCTTTTGGATAATGGAAATGCAGGTGGTTGCAGCTTTTTGTTCGCAATAGGCATGGTCTGTCAGTATCTCTTCCAATTGCCATTCAGCCAGATTTACCCAACGCGGATCGGTTGGTAATTGAAGTCCGAGAATATTCTTGGTGTGTTCACTCAATGATTTTTCCATACTCAAAAATAAAACAACCTGTCTCATTCCTGTACACTAAAGTTCAGATCCTGAATGATTTTGTCGTAATTTTCAAGCTAACTTTTGATTATGAGATTTGTTTACGCACTTTTAAGTGTATCCATGACGGTCTTTCTGTGCATTTTGTTAGGCACAAGATGGGTTTTCCCTTTACCGTTTGCTGAGTTTTTATCTCCACAACAAGGAATTTGGCAAAATGCGGAATCATTGCAATCCAACAAAGATGAATCCTTATCCATCCTCGGTTTGAAAGCTGCGGTAAATGTTTATCTCGATGATAGAGAAGTGCCTCATGTATTTGCAGAAAATGAATTGGATGCTTATCGTGTTCAAGGATATTTGCATGCCAAGTACAGGCTGTTTCAGATGGAATTAATTACACGATCAGCATCCGGTCGACTCAGTGAGTGGTTCGGTAGGAAAGCATTGGATCATGACCGAAGTTTCAGAAGATTGGGTATGGTATTTGCCGCAGAACGGACGCTTGCTGAAATGGAATCAGACGTAACAACAAAAGCTGTTTGTGATGCATACACAGCAGGAGTGAACGCATATCTAACTCAATTGACAAGATCAGCACTTCCTGTTGAATTCAAACTGATTGGCAGAAATCCGGAGAAATGGACCAATCTGAAATCGGCACTTTTTTTAAAATACATGTCATATGACCTGGCCGGATTTGAGCAGGATGTTGAAATGACCAATGCACGTTCATTTTTCACTCGAACAACTTTTGATTATTTATATCCTGCATTTTCTCAGTTGACACGTTCAATCATTCCTTCGGATACTGGTTACCGTGAGTCATCTCGCATTCCGGTTGCTCCGCTTGATGCCGACTCAACCTATTTTGCTTTTCGTTCTGATTCGGCCTCATTTGCAGAAACTGAAAAGCCTCGTCCGGAAAATGGAAGCAACAACTGGGCGGTGGATTCTTCGCTCACCGCATCCGGCTTTCCGATTCTTTGCAATGATCCTCATCTTGGATTACATCTGCCTTCGCTTTGGTTTGAAATACAACTCAACGCTCCCGGACTACAAGTGTATGGCGTTAGCTTTCCGGGTACTCCTGGTATCATCATTGGTTTCAATGAGCAAGTTGCATTCGGATTTACCAACGCAGGAAGAGATGTACGCGATTATTACGAGATTGATTTTAAAGACAGCAAAAAAGAAAGCTATCGATTCAATGGAGATTGGCTTCCATCCGAAAAACGAATTGAAATTTATCAGCTAAATGATGGAACCATATTCAAAGATACTGTGCATTATACGCATATCGGTCCGGTAATGTATGATGATCATTTTGGTGGCGAAAGGATGAAGTCTCCCAAATCCTATGCCGTTCGCTGGAAAGCGCATGACCCCAGTAATGAGTTTATGTTGTTTTATCTTCTGAATCGTGCAAAAAACTATGATGAATATGTTGCTGCTTCTAAATACTTAAAAACACCCGGTCAAAATATCGTATTTGCATCTGTTCAGGGAGATATCGCTTTGCGAGCACAGGGGGAATTTCCAGCGAAATGGAAAGGACAGGGAGATTTCCTGATGCCGGGTTGGGACTCTACTTATTTGTGGCAACGCATGATTCCGGATGAAGAAACCCCATATCAACATAATCCTGCCCGTGGATATGTGAGCAGTGCCAATCAACACCCGGTTGATTCTGTTTACCCTTATTACCTTGGGAATCATTATCCAATTTTACGCGGCATGTATCTGAATCAAAAACTGGATTCCATGAGAAGAATCACAATTTCTGATATGATGAAATTGCAAACAGATGTATATAATCCAATGGCAGGACTGGCGTTGCCATTACTGGATAGTCTGATACCTCGT
>JBILCT010000158.1:0-4173 GCA_044353025.1 Ferruginibacter sp.
GGCATGGCCCCTTGCTAATGAATGCTGCTAGCTGTGGATGGTATTGGTTTGGTGGAGGTGGGGTGATTTGTGTTGTTAGGGAGGGGGGCAGTTGGGTACTTAATATGCAATCAGCAAAACTGCCAAATCCGTTATCAGTGGCTCCGCGCTACATTCCTGCGATTTTTTTTAGCGAAAGCGGATAGAGTACACCGGCAGCATTGTGGTCAAAGTCAGCATTGCCCAATACCTCCTTGATGATACTGACATTTCCCGTAATACAGAACGAACCCAGTTTTTCCTGCACCGGGCAAAACTTTCTGCGTGTTCATGCAGTTTGGGCAATACCTTCTGCATGATGGCAATGTCAATCTTTTGATGGGTTGTAAGTGTATTATTTAAAATAGTTCCAGGATTGGGGGAGCAGACAATGTGTGTGTCTGCTATGGGGCTGCATAGGATATTATCTTATTTTATTTTTCATCAATTCGGTCAGACTAGTTGTAAACGGGAATGCAGATGCTCTACCAGACGAGTAGTTTAAAAGTTTTCTGAAGTCCCAGCTTACTTGTTTAAATTCTGTGTCTGTTACGGGTACGACTTGAATTACAAGATAATTGTCCTGAGAAGGGGTAGGGTAGCCTTTTCTGATTAAGTCGTCTTTTGAAAATACTTTTGGCCCCCTGCTTATAATTTTCCATAAATCACCGGAAACTGTGTCTCCTGAAGTATGTAACAATAAGTATTTTGAACTTACTGTTTCTTTATCGAGAATAAGTGAACCAGCGCCGGAACCCATTCTGAAATTGTAAAGACCAGTTCTTTGAATCCAGTTATATTGTTCCTGTGAGTTATAATATCCCACCAACACATAAGTATCGTCCGGTATTAAATCTCTGTTGGTATTAAAAGGCTCCGGTAATGCTTCATTGACCACATTTTCAGACTCAGGCGGATTCTTATATATGTCAAACGTTCTGTATGCAATTTTCTCTCGTTGTGAAGCACGGTTTATGAAGTGTTTAATTATTTCAAGAATAAATGCTTTCAGTTCTACTATTCCGCTGTCGTTTTTTGATGGTTTTACCGGAAATGCACCAAGTCCGGGAATAATTTCGTGAAACCCTTTCTGTTTTATGGGTTTGGCACCGGGGTATAATACATAAGCTCCACCTGTTCTTCTGATCGCATCTTTGTAAGCGTGCATCTTTAGTAGGTCGGCATTTTTGTAAATGCCTTTTCTGTTTTCTGTTTTTTCTTCTTCAAGGTCGTTTTCTGTGGTCTGTTCCAGAAAATCCGTCAGGTTGGCAATTTTATATTTCGCATCAAAATGAACATGAACAATCAATTCCTGGTTTTCCGCTTCGGTTTCTGAAATGCCAAAAGGCCAGAATGAAAGCGTATAGTCAGGACGCATGGTGGTCGTCCAGCTACCTGAATCAGGATAAGATTTTCTTCCGCTAAAAGAGCGGTTGTAATTGAAACGAATATTAAGCTTTCTGCTACCTGAATCATAAACGCCACGCAATGCGGTGAATTTGCCTTGTTTTATTTGCAGGTTTAAGCCATCAGAAGTTTCGGTAATCAGGTCTGAAATGTCTTTAGGTTCAATTTCAAAGATTGATTGAAATAAATCGAGCAGTTTAAAGAAAAGCCAGTATTCATATAGGGTAGCAATATCCTTTTTGCCTCCGCTGTAAATATCATCACCGCCTTTCCAAATTAGTTTTGCAGCAAGGTCAAACATGAGCCACACACGAAGTACTTCTCTGTAACCTTCTTTTCGCTGCAAAACCGGACTATTCAGTTTTAAAGTTGTTGGTCTTGAAATGTCTTTAAAAACCGTATGGTGCAGCTGACTTTCCAGTTCACGAATCAGCAGTGTAGATTCGTTTTCCATTTTCTTATGACCAAATTCTTTAGCCTTGTTGTTTATATCCGTGCAGAACTTCAGGAAGTTTTCCAGTGCATGTTTTATAAAACGGTTTTCAGGTGTATCAACGGAATCTGTTTTTCTGATGCTGGTGATTCGTTCCGGCAAGGTATCAATGCCGTAGCTTCTCAAATAATGCGTTTCGGCTAATTGGGTTCGCTTACTTCCTTTAAGTAGTTCTTTGATATTGGTGTTAGAAAATCGTCTGGCATTGCGAATGTCTTTTTCTTCAGTGGTTTCTGTCCATTTTGTAACCGGTGCAGTTACAATGCGGTGAATTGCTTCAGCAAACTCGTCAGTTCCGATTACTGACTTTACAAAGGCAAATTTCTGATATAGTGTCTGGCTGTCTCTGGTGTAATCAATTTCAAAATGCTGAGATATAGGAGAATTTGCCTGCAGTAAAAGGTCTGTACATTTTTCGGTAATCAGTTCAAGCATCTCACGGTAATCATTACGATAGTCGGATTTAATGGACTGAACCTCCAATCGAATTTTATTAACAACTCCTTCTGAACCTTTTTTAATGATTGGTATTTCCAGCGTTCCAACGTAAATATTGGGAGCAATTCTTCCAACATTTGAAATTCTTTGATGCGGCTGGATGATATTGTCAAAAGGATCTGCCAAATGGTATTCAGGATTGCTCAACTCATAGTCGTAAAAGCATCCTTCTTTCAATTGATATCTGGCTTCTCCATATTCCTCTGCATCTTCTACTTCAAAAAGGGTGTTGTGCGTCCGTTCATTTATAATAAGGGAAAGACCACTTTCAATATGGCTTAAATCCAACTTTATTTCGGATAGCTTCTTCACTTTGGGGTTATTCTTCTATAATTTTCTTTAAGTCTGCCTTGCTTGGCAATACCAGTTTATACTTGCTTGCAAAAATCTGATTGTTGTTTTCAGGTAGTGTAATTTCTACCATGGTATCTTTCTTGTCCTTACAAAGAATGATGCCAATGGTATTATTCTCATCTTCGAGTTTTACAAAGCGATCGTAATAGTTGACGTACATCTGCATCTGCCCCAAATCCTGATGTTTGAGCTTTCCTATTTTCAAATCAATCAGCACAAAACACCTGAGTATCCTGTTGTAAAATACAAGGTCAACCCTAAAGTGCTCTTCATCAAACATGAACTTTACCTGCCTTCCTACAAAAGTAAAACCATTACCCAGCTCCAGAAGAAAGTGCTCAAGTTTGCTGATAATTTGTTCTTCCAGCTCAGTTTCTGAATAAGCGGAAAGTTCAGGTAAGCCCAAAAACTCCAGCACATATGGATCTTTGATGGCATCTTTTGGTTGTTCGATTATCAGTCCTTTTTCAGATAGCTCCTGTACTTTTTTTGTGTCGCGGCTTAAGGTGAGGCGTGTATATAATTCAGAGTCGAGTTGTCGTTGCAGTTCTCTAACACTCCAATTGTTTTTTACAGTTTCAATTTCGTAGAAAGAACGCTCGTCTTCATTTTCTATGCGCATCAAATTGAGGTAATGCGTCCAGGTAAGACTTTGCGAAATCGGTGATTTCGCAAAGCGATAGGTATGATAGAACTTACGGATTAGCTCAAGATTCCTTTTGGAATAGCCTTTGCCAAATTCAGCAGTTAATTCCTCAGACAGGTTTTGCAGAAGGTATTCACCATAGGTTGCTTCTGCCTTTCCGTTTTGTTCCTCTTCAACAATGCGTTTACCTAACTCAAAATAGGTTTGAACCATTATGGTGTTTACAGAACGTGCGGTATTTTGCTGCGCCTTCCTAAGAAGTTGTTTCACCTGTTCGATAAAACCATATAAAGGCGCCTTCATTCCTTTCATTTCCTAATCGATTTAAGCCTCAGCAAAACTTGCAAATCCGTTGTCAATTGCACTACGGTACATACGTGAAATTTTTTCAAGAGAAAGCGGATAGAGTACACCGGTAGCATTGTAGTCCAAGCCAGCATTGCCCAATACCTCCTTGATGATACTGACATTTTCCGTAATGCAGAAAAAAACCAGTGTTTCCTGCTCCGGGCAAAACTTTCTGCGTGTTCATGCAGTTTGGGCAATAACTTCTGCATGATGGCAATGTCAATCTTTTGATTGGCTGTAAATGTATTATTTAAAATAGTTCCAAGATTGGGGGAGCAGACACACCCACATATCCATATGATTGTTCCGGGAGGAGGATTTGATGCACAGGGGAAATGGAAAACGACACAGTGTAAGGGAAATTTCCTTTTTCCTCTAAAGGCATTGCAAAAACTTTTCCGGGGGAAGT
>JBILCT010000159.1:0-4120 GCA_044353025.1 Ferruginibacter sp.
TAACCATTTCCCCGGAAGAAGCCAGATTGCTTTGGGAATATCATGATCAATTGGAAGTGACCAGAATGGTACGACTCAATGATACCACAACACCCATCATCATGATTGGTCATCCGCGGCAAAACAAGCCCATTTTTTTAGCGAAAATATCTAATCAAAATAACCAGACATTCTCATCAATTTCATCCGATAATGATGAATTTAAAATCTATACCAAAGTAGAAATAGAAGCAGAATTTCCAGGTGGACGGAATGGTTGGACAAGATTCCTAACAAATAACTTAGATTCTGAGGTTCCGGGCAGTAACGGAGCTAAACCTGGTCAATACACCGTTATAGTTCGCTTCATTGTAGCGAAGGATGGCTCTGTGAGTGATGTTCAGGCTGAAACCTCTCATGGCTATGGGATGGAACAAGAATCCGTGCGTGCAATTAAAAAATCTGGTAGATGGACTCCAGCCTTACATAATGGCAGAAATGTGATTTCTTACAAACGCCAACCCATTTCTTGGACTGTCTCAGAGTAATGGGCGGATCATGCTTAAATAAAAACCTGATCATAGTTTTCATTACCCCAATTTCTTGATTCCATGTAAAAAAGTTTCCAGATCCATCGGCTTGGTTAGATAATGTTGTACCATTGATTTTGATTGCTCCATGTCTGAAGGCGCTACCGATGATGAAATAATGAAAATGGGAATATCTTTCAACTCGTTATCATTTCGCATATAAGCGATCACCTCATGACCATTGACTCTTGGTAAATTAATATCCATCAAAACAAGATCCGGAGCTTTGCATTCATTTCGTTTTACTTTTTCAAAAAATTCAATGGCTGCTTCACCGTGATTAACTGACGATAATGAATAACGAATGTTACCTTCAATCAGCGTTTCTTCGGTCAAAATAATATCTCCTTCGTTATCCTCAACCATCAAAATATCCATCTTTCTATCCAATAAACTACGCATATTTAAAATTTTGGTTGTTTGGGCAAACTAAAGTGGAAAGTGGTTTTGGTATCTGGTATGGAATCCACCCAGATTGTACCACCCATATTCTCAATGATTTTTTTTGTAATCGCCAAACCCATGCCGGAACCTTCATATTCTTCTTTAGTATGCAATCTTTGAAAGATAACAAAGATGCGTTCAAAATATTGATCAGGAATTCCGATTCCATAATCGGTAAAGTGAAAAACCCATCGGTCTTCCTCTTCATCAATCCTTAATTCAATTTTAGGAGGGGTATTGGGTTTAGCATATTTTAAAGCATTGTCTAAAAGATTCATCAATACCTGTTCAAGTGGCGATTTCCAGGTGAGCAATTTAACCGGATTGAGTAAGGTGATACTGGCTTTCCTTTCTTCAATTTTGTTGACATATAAAAACTTTAAATCCTCAAAGAGTTCTGAAATATCAACTTCTTCCATAGATTTATTGACTTTGCCTACTCTTGAAAACTCCAGTAAATCAAGAATGATTTTTTTCATGCGTACAGATCCTTCTACCGCATAACGGATGTACATTTTTCCTTTATCATCCACTGAATCAGCATATTTTTTTTCAAACAATTTCAAGAATTCGGAAATCATGCGTAACGGTTCCTGTAAATCATGAGAAGCCACATAGGCAAACTGCTCCAGCTCCATATTAATACGAGTCAGTTCGACTGCTTTTTTTTCAGATTCCAACATGGCATTTCTTCTGGAAATTGCTGCGGAAAGGTTTGAGGTAATACTTTGAAGAAAGTGTAACTCTTTTTCGTTCCAACTACGTTCCAAAGTGCAATCGTCAAATCCGAGAAAACCATAAATCCTATTCTGAATCATAATTGGCAAAACCAAAATGGAAAGAATGTCTTGGCTGGAGAGAATCTCTTTTGTCCCACCTTCAGGAAGCTCACGAACGATAGCTTCAAAAGGTTTGTTTTCTTGAAGCGGTTTCATAAAATCTCCCACAATTTCAATCGGTAGATTTTGTAATTCCGGATTATCAATCATGGGCTCAATGCCATTTTTAACCCATTCAAACCGTTGACTGGCCAGTTCTTCTCCTGTTATCGGATCGTTATGAATTTCAAAATAATAAATCCGATCTACCACCATACGTTGACCAACCAGAGCAAAAACCTGATTCAAGGCCTCATTCCATTCGGTATACTCCAAAAAGATAGAGCTGATTTCGAAATTTGTTTTGAGAAGGATTTGACTATCCTGATTTGGTACATTTGATGGCATATACTTCTTACTTGAATTGAAATTAAAACGAATTTAGTTCAGCATATCTTATATACAATGGAAGTTATTTTTAACGCCTATTCGCCGAATGAACTGGAATCCAAATCGCTTCGGTCCGATTTCCATTTAAATAATTTTCATGCAGCCAATCCAGATGAGGCCTCTGATCCAGGTGATACCCTGATTCCGGCAGCCACTTGTCAAAAATATATTGAAATAGTTCCAAAGGTGGATTATCTCCTTCATGCTTAAAAATGGCATATGTTCCGGATGGTATTTGAATTGCTTTCATACCCTCGGGAATCCATGAATCATCTGTTACTTCGAGCGTAGCCCATTTTTCAAATGTATTTGTCGGACTGAATGTCTCAAAATACCCAGGTTGATATTTTTGAACGGATACAACCAAATCATTAGCCCGATTTTTGATTTGATTTCTTATTGGCATAAAACTTTTCCATAGCGCCGGGGTTTGGTTGTTCATCAAACTCATCTCCATAGAAATACCGATCAGTTTGATTGTTGGTTTATCTTCTATGACAGGTATGGGAAAATCTATTTGGACCATTTTATTTATTCTTTTAAAACAGGTATTCTGATTTAGAATCAAAAGATCATCAATGTAATTAATGATTTTATCAAATTTCAATCAACGGATTGGATTAAAACTACTCAATTTCGGGCGATACTAAGTTATACAATGGGATGATCTCTTTTTGATAAATTATTCGACTTTGATTCAGTTTATTTGATTCATTATTCAATGATGATGAACGTAAAATTTAATTGTATATACCATCATTTAGAAGAATTAGGATCGAATCTAAATGTATGAAGTAGTTAGATGAAACGATCCTTCTACAGTTGCTTTCACCTTTCCCATGTTACCATTTTATGAAATTGAGTTTTCATTTTTTGTTTTTAAAAAATTCATCGCATTTTTGCGATGAATGAAAAAGACAAGCAGCAAATACAGCGCCGAGGAGATTGAAGTTGCCAGATTAATGAAGTTACTGGCTCATCCTGCCCGTGTGGCGATTGTGAACAGATTACTTGCCACAGATCAATGCTTTTGCGGTGAATTGGTATTGGATCTACCATTAAGTCAATCGACCGTTTCTAGACATTTACTGGTGCTGAAAAATGCCGGACTTATTCAAGGCGAAACATCAGGGGTGAACACCTGCTATTGTATTCATTTGCCTACCTGGAAAAAAATATCGACCAGGCTTCATGCATTTTTGAGCCAAACACCCCGTCTTCAAAAAAAATGTTGTTGAAAAAATAAAAATTTATGTCTGTACAAGAAGCCCCTTGCAACCTTTCAAAATCTCCCAAGAAATTAAGTTTTCTGGATCGCTATTTAACCCTTTGGATTTTCTTGGCGATGGCGTTGGGTGTATTCATTGGTAAATTAATGCCCAACTGGGTAGAAGTAGTTCAGCAGAGTTCGGATGGAACAACCAATATACCACTCGCCATTGGATTGATTTTAATGATGTATCCTCCCTTTGCCAAAGTGGATTATCGCAAGATGCGAACGGTGTTTTCAAATTTCCGAGTGCTTTCCGTATCGCTGTTCATCAACTGGGTGATTGGTCCGATTCTGATGTTCGTCTTGGCTTTGATTTTCCTGCCGAATCATCCCGACTATATGGTAGGATTGATTTTAATTGGATTGGCGCGTTGCATAGCCATGGTGATTGTATGGAACGACTTGGCGGATGGCAGTCGGGAATATGCAGCCGGATTGGTTGCATTAAACAGCATTTTTCAGGTGTTATTATACAGTGTATACGCTTATTTTTTCGTAACCATTTTGTTGCCCTATTTCGGATTTGAATCCATACAAATTGATTTATCGATGTCGGAAGTAGCCAA
>JBILCT010000160.1:0-4088 GCA_044353025.1 Ferruginibacter sp.
CCAACCCGAAACGGTTTATTGTATCTCCACCGAGCAGATATGTGTCAAAAAGAGCGAGTAAGATTATGCAACAGATGAATCATTTGGACGGCGTTGAGGATGTACGGTCATTGCTGAATGGAAAATAAAGTAGAGCTTATAAAGGCATGCGCTTAAAAACTATAATGCAGCATGCTAAATTTAGCATTCCAATGAAATGACATATTCATTAGAAAGCATAATGATCAATGAAAAGTGTCTTTATTTTTCCGAATCAATTTGTTTACCGCGATCGTACAATAAAAAACGAGGACATGGTTCCATCCACATTCATGAGTTCACCGCTCCATACGATACTGGTTTTTCTCATGCTTTTTACGAGTTTTCCACTGGCGGTTCTTTTGCCGTTCATTGATTCTACAATTTCAATTTCACCTTGCACAAAGTTTGTGCCGGATAACTTATAAACGCGGGAAGGGTTACTTAAAAAATAATAACTACCAACAACAGTCTCGTCGGTTTTCCAATTCAATTGAGCTGCAATGTCTTGTCCATCAGATTTTCCGCTATAGTATTGGGTTTGAGCATTTGTAAAAAGCGTTGAGAATAACATGACAGTAGCTAACAAAAAGAGTTGTTTCATGATAATAAATTAAAAGTAATTTTTAAAAGAGGTTAAATATAATATGTAAATAGACAGCAGAAAAATATTTTAAAACCCATGAATCGTAGGAGCTGTTTCAATGGTTTATTCCATATGGTTATTCAGCCGATGTATGCAATTAATTTTTTTGTTCAATATAATTATAAGCATCCCGGATCATTGCGATTTGCTCTTTCAGATGACCATGTTCCGTTTCTATGTTGATATAGGGGATTTGTTTTTTCTGACAATACACAGAAAGAGATCCATCATCTACTGCACGTGGGTTTTGTAATACAACATTTTTATGTATCGACTTGAAATAGCTGAAGTCTTTTTCATTGGTAACAATGAAAAAATCATCGGTATCCTGTTCGGGTACGATATTTGTTTTCAGCGCATCTTTGTTTTTAAGATAGCTTAATGCAGAAAAACCTTTGTTGTCATTATTGTGAATGGCTATCACATAGGTTGATTGCTTTACGGGAATTATAAGTTCTAGCAGAGAATCGGCAAACGCTTGCACCTTTTTATGGGCTTCGGGTGGATATTTGGCTTGTAGATTTTGTAATGTTTTTTGAATGCCGATGTTGGAGAAAATGCGATTGGGATCAAAATAACATTTTTCACCGTTGAATTCCATTTCAATCAGTCGTTGCTCATTTTGTTGTACTTGGAACAATGCAGTATTTGAAAGCATGGTTACTGCGTTTTCATAGGCTTTAATGGCGGTGTTCTCGTTATCATGAAGCGATACAAAATGAATATTGCTATTTGGGTTCCCCGAAATATTGATCTTACATTGGGATTTTCCGAACGAAAAAAATACGATTCGATTAACAGGAATGGTGAAAGCAAGAAAAACGCAGACAGACAAACACCCTATGAATAATTGAATTGGTTTTCTCATTTTGATGCTGTGGTAGTGCAATAGTTATTTGTCAATTTAACTCAAAAGCCTTCAGCATAGAATCCTTTAATCTCTTGCAAATTATTACCGTTATTGTCTGTTAACTCAACGTCTCCTTCAACGATGGACCAACCATCCATGGGTGCGTTTGGTTTGTTTTTGATTGAATTGAAATGCAGAACCAGCGTATACTGACTATTTTCATAAGTATCTGTTCTAAGGGAGCCGTTTTCCGATGAAAATTTGAAACCTAGCTTTTTGATGGAGCCGTCAACTTTGACATAAGCTTTCTCAGCATAAATCAACACAACATATTGACTTTGTTCATACGCGGAGCGGTTTTCTGCAATATCGAGTCCTTCTGTTGCAGTTGCAAATGGAAATTTTTTATCAACCTCTTCGCTGGTGATAGATTCAAACTTTTTTGGAACGGGTTCTGTGATTGGTTCCGAAATTGAATCAATTGTTTGTTGGTTTGAATCGTATGTTTCTTGTTTTTGTTCGTTGCAGGCGGTCAAAATTGTAAGAGATAATATACAGCAAATGGTATGGTGTAATGATGTAGAAAAAAACAGTTTCATGTAAAATATGTTTTAATTATCAAAAATGAAATGAGACTAAAAATATGGTTGGTTTCATAGAAATTAAAGGCGGGTTACTTTTGCGGGTCGCCAGATAATGTTTTTTTGTTTTTTACAATCATCACAATTCGGGCAAAATAAGCCATAAGTTGATTTCGCTATTATTTTAACCCTAACTCCTTTGAGATCTTCACCATAGAAGTCCATATCCTCTGGAGTTTCCAGGTCTATACGGTATGGATCTCCATCCATATGACATGAACCAGCCGAAATAAAGAATTCAATTTCGCCGTGTTTAATATCTTTTATTGTAAAACTAACATCTCCATCATACATATAATTTGATACGATTTTTCCTGTGAACTCGTAAGCCATGCCAACCTTGGTTGGCTTTGACATTTTTTGTCCAAAACCGGTCAAACTTGAGACAAAAATCAATAAAACGAAAAGGGTGAATTTTTTCATGCGATGGTTATTTAGTGTTGAAATAATTTTTTGTTTGGTTTTATATTTTCAAAAGGGCAGGTCTTTCGTGCTGATTGTATCATTAAAATAGCCCTTGATGATACCATTACCTAAAGACTGTCCTTAAGCGTTAGTTAGTATTCAAAAAGTTTTAGTTTGTGTATACGAATTAATACTTTAAAAATTAAATGTGCAAGAAAAAGATTATTTCTAAGGTAAGACAATTCATAGTCCCTTGCTATATCAATTAGAAAAATAGAATATTACTTCAAACGAAATCAATTCTTCATTGCATTGAAATGCTATATATTTGAAAAATATTACAAATTAAACATTGTATGAGAACGCAAGCTTCTTCAAACAGGATCAAATCTTCAAGCGCTATTTTATCTTTTGTCATCCTTTATTTAATGCTGTTTGCGGGAACGTCTTGCAGCGAATCAGCAGAGCAAAAAAAAGATCAATCTGTGCAGAAAAATCCGGAGGATGTAAAGCCGGATTGGGTGGTGAACGATTCGATCAATCGATTTTACCGGATACTTACTGGTATTGATGAGGACAGCGCTGTTCAAGGCGGCAACATGGCACAACAATGGAATAATATGCAATCCAGGTTATTGGATCCTATTGCCACCTGGAAGCAAACGGATCTGCCTGAGGCTTGCCGAAACACGTCCTTTGTTTTTTATCCTTTTTCCGGTCCTGATTTTATCATCCCGAATGCATTGTTTCCTGGCATGAAACATATGATCATGTTTGGCTTGGAGGCACCCGGGAATGACATTTCACATCGTGGAACCAATTATGCTCAAACAGTTTTGCCCAAAATGAAAATGGCGCTCCGTGATTATTTTGGCAAAAATTATTTCATCACGGGCAATATGATCAAGGATTTAAAATCTGATTCCATTCGGGGAGTTACTCCATTGATTTCCACCTTTATAACACGTTCCGGTTTTTCTATTATTTCCATTAAAAACTTTGTGTTAGACAGTTCAGGATCAAAAATGTATACTGCCAATGCGAATCCTATTGAAGATAAGATCCCGGGTGTTGAAATACGCTATACGCGTGATGGAAAATCAGACTGCATGATTGATTATTTAGCGTTTAATGCAGAAAACCATGCCATGCAAAAGCACAGTGAAATTCTGCAGTTTTTTGATAAAAACGTACCAGATCAGACCTGTACTTATTTTAAAAGTGCTTCTTATCTGATGCATTATCAAGGCTTTTCGATGGTTCGTGATTTTTGTTTGAAAAAAAGCAATTACATTTTGGAAGATGACACCGGTATACCTTACAAGTATTTGGCTGATCAGTTTGATGTGAAATTGTGGGGAATTTATGAAATGCCGATTCGTGATTTTTCGGGCGTATTTCAATCCGATCTGGATTCATTTTACCGGTCTCGTAAAGATGTTGGACAGCTACCTTTCAGTATGGGATATCATTACAACAACAATCATCAAAATCTGATGCTGGCTACCAAAAAAACTGCTCAGTAAAC
>JBILCT010000161.1:0-4061 GCA_044353025.1 Ferruginibacter sp.
AAAATATAAATATGGCTTACGCTTAAGATAAAATTAAGTGAAGCCAAAAAAACAACCAAATCCTTGCGATTTTAAATTTAGTTTTATATTTTGTTCTCAGATAAAGCGATTACATGCTTTATTTCTGATACAATATCCGCCCGAAATTCCACTGAATTAGTAACTTGCTTTACAACTCAACCCGATTGTATCAAAATAACTGTTATCTCATGAGATCTACCCTATTCAATTTAACTTTTGCGATTTTTTTTCTAGGAGTATTGAGTGCCAGCGCTCAATCAACCTGTTTTTTTGAAGATTTTTCACAACCTACCAATGGCTGGATTTTTTCAAATGGAGCACAACTCAGAAATTACAACAACCCTGCCAATGGTTGTGTTTCAGATAAAGGAATTGTAACGCCAGGTGCAGAATCCAACAATCCTGTTGTTATCAAAACTCCATTAATAAATTCAAATGGAAATGAATTTATTAGGGTCTCATTTGATATTTATCGATTTGATCTGTTGTTGAGCTGTGCCAGTTCAAGCGATTTCACTTGTCCAACCAGTTTAGATGCTACCATCAATGTTGCCGGTAATCCGATAACCGGAATAACAAATATTTTCATCCCTAAAATCGGCCCCTTGGGATCGCCCAAAATCAGTTTTGCTATACCGGTTGGCAATCAGTTGCCTTCAGGCACACAGTTTTCTGTCAGTATCACTTTGAACAGCAGAAATGGCTTACCAAGATGCACGCAGTTAACCAGTAAATACGCTTTTGACAACATAGAAATTTGTCAAAACACAACCCAAGATGAAACAAACGCCGAGAATGATGATTTCTGTTCATTGTCTACAACCGGAAACACTTTTTCGGGTAATTTATCCTCGAATGACAATGGGAGCAATCTAGTTTATACCCTGGCAAACGGTCCTTATGCGAACAATAGAACAAATACATCAGGGGCATTGTTAACTATTTTCCAGAATGGAAATTTCAGACTGAACCGATTGAATGCCAGCTATTCTATATTCGACTTTACTTACAAAATTACCGATACCGTAACAGGCAAATCAGATTATGCCACCGCAAGAGTATGTTTCACGGAAGGTGGTCCACTCCCCCTCTCATTGATCAGCTTTACTGCAATACGTCAAAAGGAAAATGCAAACATTCAATGGTCTACCGGATTTGAAAGCAATTTGACTCGATTTGAAATTCAACGCAAAGGAATCAATGGATTTGAGACTGTTGGATATAAAATTCCAAAAAACAGCGCCAATGGAGCAACTTATCAGTTTGAGGAGAAAAATACCAACAACGCTCCAACTGAATATCGTCTCAAAATTTCTGAGGCAGGTGTATCCGATAAATTCAGCAATATTCAGGTAATTTCTGGGTTAAACAACGGATCTTCCGTACACATGTTCCCCAATCCTAGCAAAGGTGATGTGTTCATTCATATCACTAATCCGAATCAACAACAGCAACTAGAAATTATGGATGTAAGTGGTTCTTTACTTCAAAAAATAAAACTCAACGGAAAGTCACAATGGACGATAAGTCATTTAAAACCTGGTACATATTTCGTCAGACTTTCAGGTTCAGTAAATCAAATAATATCCACGCATCGTTTGGTGGTACAATGATAGAATCACTATTGAAAAATCAATCAAAAGCCGTTCTCAATGAACGGCTTTTCTTTTTATAAATACAATCGCTATAATAGCTTCTTGTGTTACGAAATTTACACAACAATAACAACAGAGTTAATTGATATCCATTCAACAATGAAATAAAAAAATGGGAAACAAACTTTTATGCGATGGTTTGTAAACGCTTTCAATTCATGGAAAAAAAACAATGAGATGGAGTACTTCTATTCATTTGAATTGAACCAATATATATCTACGATCAATCATTTTTCACATACTCAATCATCAAATTATACAGATCATTAAGAATTTACAAAAAAGCGCTCACATTAATAAACAGATGAATGATCGAATTATCCTCAATTCAGCAACATTCCTGTTCGTAAAATTCAGCTTTATTAGCTTTTAAAAAGATAAAGTACTAGACAAAAAAGAGCTGTCTCTTGTTATAGAGACAGCTCTTTTATTTTTTGATAACCGTTTTTAAAACTCGACTATTGTTTTAAAACCTTGTTCATACTACGTTTTCCATCAATCCAGGTTTCCACAAAATACGATCCAGGCTTCCATTTCATTCCAATTTGAATATTGGATGTTGCAGTCGCAATGCGCGATTCTATCAAAACCCCTTTTACATCATACACTTTAACCTGAACAGATTGGTTTGAAAAAGGCATGTGAAGATTAAAGTAGCTCGAACTTGGATTAGGATAAATCTTAGGTGATTGATTTGTATTAATCAAAGATGAAGTCGGTAAAGATTGTTTGCCTGATATACTTGTAGAACATCCTGTAGTAATCAGAGGCAGATTGCGTTTTGTACTCAAACAGCCGTTGTAAGATTGAACTTGAATGGTATCTCTCCCGGATGCAGTCAAGAAACGAACCCTTATTTTTAATCCGTTACTTCCACTATCTATCACAGCTCCTGAAGGTATGGTCCATACATAATTTAACGCACCGGTAACAGCGGAAGAAGTATAGGTTGTACCGTTGTTAGTACCAACGATCGGACAAATTGCGGTAAGTCCGGTGATTGAAATAGGTGAAGCAGGGGCATTCAATGCGCTTAAATTGATTTTAAGACGACCATTCGCGCCAAAACCGCAACCGGAAGCATATCTACAGCGTACGCTGTCAGAACTTGCTGCAGCTGAATTGTTCAGATATCTGATCACCACGATACGTGAAGTCAATGACCCTGAATCTACCACATAGTTGGTGCTTAAACCTGTTCCTACCAAACTCCAATCGTATCCGGTTGCTGCACCTCTTGTTGAGGTAGCTGCAGGTAATACAGGTACTGAATAGCGCACTTTTCTTCCGCCACAAATATTCGTAACGAGGTTTGTAGCAGTAATGGTTGGTGCGGAAGGCGGATTCAACAGGGCAAGATTATTTTTAAATCTGCCATTTGCTCCAAATCCACATCCAGAGGTATAACGGCAACGTACACTGTCTGATGCAGTCGCAGCTGTATTGTTCAGATAACGAATAACAAGAACACGAGAATTCAATGACCCGGAGTCAACCACATAATTGGTGCTTAATCCAGTTCCAACCAAACTCCAGGAGTAACCGGTTGCAGCTCCTGTGGTAGAAGTAGCTCCTGGTGTTGAAGGTACCGAGTAACGAACTTTTCTTCCACCGCAAACATTGGTTACGACATTCGTTGCCGTGATGGTTGGAGCAGCCGGTGGATTCAATGCTGAGAGTCCGATTGCACGATTCACATTTGAACTAAAAGAACAACTATTATTATAGTTGTATCTGACGCGAATACTGTCTGTTGTGTTAGATGCTCCATTGTTTGTATATAATACTACAATCACTCGGGATGAATTCGTTCCGGAATCAATCATGGCGTTGCTGCCTGATGCATTTCCTACGAAACTCCATTGTATGGCAACATTTCCAGATGTAGAAGCAGGTTGCGCGATAGAATAACGAACTTTTCTGCCTCCGCAAACATTGGTAACTACATTGGTTGCAGTGATGGTTGGATTGGCCAAACCAATCCAGGCGGTATTATTTAATTTAAAAGAACGATTGGCACTAATGTTGCAAGCATTGAATGCTTTAACCCGAATACTGTCTGTAGCGGCGGCTGCCAAATTGGAAGCATAACGCACCCGAATAACCGCGGATGTATTCCCATTGCCTGAATCGATACTAACGCCAGCAATTCCTCCAAGTAAACTTGGCAGGGTCCATATGTATCCCGTTGCGTTGGCGACCGTATTTACTGAGTAACGATAAACACGTGCACCACAACTGTTATCAACCAAAGTTTGTGTTATAGATGCCGGTACACTTAATGTATTTCCGTTCACCGTTAAAAATAAACTAGCCAATGAATCACAACCATTGGTCGCAGTAAGTGTCGCGGTTTGGGTTCCCGCCTGTGTGAAAGTTAAACCA
>JBILCT010000162.1:0-4054 GCA_044353025.1 Ferruginibacter sp.
GGATGTGATTTATGAAATCGGGCTGACGCCGAATCGAATGGATGCCATGAGTCATTTAGGTGTGGCACGCGACGTTTGTGCTTACCTGACTTATCATCGCCAACAAAAACATATGGTTCGCTCACCATTGAATGAACCTATTGTTTCAGTTGAAACGAAATCCAAACAAATCAAGCTTCAAGTTGAAAATGAATTGGCTTGTTCCCGATACGCAGGCATCTGTTTGTCTGATGTAACCGTGAAAGAAAGTCCGGGTTGGCTCAAAAACAGATTACAATCCATCGGATTAAAACCGGTGAATAACATTGTGGACATCACCAATTTCATTTTGCATGAAACAGGACAGCCTTTGCATGCATTTGATTTAGACAAGATAGAAGGTAGCGAGATCAGGGTTGGGTATGCAGAGGCAGGATCGCATTTTGTTATGTTAGATGGAAAGCAGATTGAATTGAAGGGCACCGAGCTCATGATTAAAGATGCTGTCAAACCACTTTGCATAGCTGGCGTTTATGGCGGACAAAACAGCGGTGTATCTGCTTCCACCAAAAATATATTTCTGGAATCGGCCTGTTTCGAAAAACAATCTATCCGAAAAGCATCGATGTTTCACGGATTAAGAACAGATGCTGCGATTCGTTTTGAAAAAGGGGTAGACATCAGTAATACCGTTACAGTTTTATCCAGGGCTGTTCAATTGATTTTGGACATAGCCGGCGGATCTTGTTCATCCGGTATAATAGAACATTATCCGAATCCATCTGCGCGCAAGCAAATTGAATTCGATTTGTCTCAAGTTCAAAAATTGAGTGGCAAATCGTATGACGCTTCAGAAGTACGTTCAATACTGGAGGCATTGGGTTTTGAATGGCTGGAAGCATCCGGAAACCGCATCAAAATTTCAGTTCCTCATCATAAATCTGATATTCATTTGACAGCAGACATTGTAGAAGAAGTTATGCGTATAGATGGATTGGATAGAATTGAAATTGCACCGAGTTTTCAAATGAGTCCTTCAGCTGCACATTCAAATCCTGGAAATCAGTTGAAAGCGCGTTGGACAGAATATTTAGTGAATGCGGGTTATCATGAAATTTTTACGAATAGTATCAGCAATCAACAACTTTATTCGGAAGAAACGCTGAAACATGCGGTGAAGATGATGAATAGTTTGACCGTTGAACTTAACATCATGCGTCCGGAAATGTTGCCCAGCGGATTACAGGTAATTCAGCACAACCTGAACCATCGTAACCGATCACTTCGCTTGTTTGAATTCGGAAAAACATATCGAGTGGATGAGAACGGACAATACATTGAAAAAAATCATTTGGTGATTTATTTGACCGGCGATCATCCTGAAACCGGATGGCAACAACCTACTAAACCGATGAGTTTTTTCGACATGAAAGGCATCGTAGATATGTTATTCCGTTTATCAGGATTAACCAATCTGAAATCTGAAGCAATCAAACAAATGCCGTTTTTGCAAGGCATTCAATACTTGTCGAATAAAAAACTGGTTTGTCAATTTGGATTGGTTGAAACGAAAGGATTTGATATTAAGCAACCTGTTTATTTTGCTTCATTGGACTGGGATCTATTATCCGGTATCCAGCAATCTTCCATCAGTTATCGGGAGTGGTCTAAATTTCCGGCGGTGCAAAGAGATTTGGCGCTGGTCGTTGAAAAAAAGGTTTCATTTTCACAATTGGAAGCCATAGCTTTAACTTTAGGCATTGGCCAATTAAAAAAAGTGCAATTGTTTGATGTATTCATGGGTGAGAAATTAGGTGCTGATAAAAAATCAATGGCATTGAGTTTTACGTTTGTGGATGAACAAAAAACGATGACAGATACTGATATAGATGGATTCATGCATAAAATCATCGGTCGGTATGAAAAAGAACTGATGGCTGAAATCAGGAAATAATATGAACACGGAAACGCTCGATCAACAAGTACGGCGCATTGCACAAAAGCAACAACAGTTGCTGAAGCGTTATGCCGTTCTGGAAAAAGAAAATCAGCAATTGCGTGAGCAAAATGTAGTGCTGCAGTCCAAAAAAACTGCAGATGAGAAGAAGATCAAATTATTAGAAGAGCAACACTACCTCCTTAAATCAGCGGCCGGAGAACTGAGTCCGGAAGACAAGAAAAAATTTGAACGAAGTCTATCGAAATACATTCGTGAGATTGATAAATGCATTGCGTTATTAAGTGAATAAAAGTAAATGAAAAACGAGCTCATCCCTGTAAATATCACTGTTGGCGACCGAACATACCGGATTAAAACTAATCCTTCGGATGAGGAGGTGGTGCGCAATACTGTCAAGCTTATCAACGACAAAGTCATCGAATTCAAAACCCAGTTTGCGGGCAAGGATATGCAGGATTACATAGCGATGGTCATTATTTGGTATGCTACGCAGCAGGCTTCTGAAAACATGAATGCAGTTGAATTGAATCGTATATCTGAAAAACTGGATCAATTGGAAAAACAATTGAGTCAGTTCGACTAATTGCAACTTTTCACAAACTTTTAGTGGGTCATTTTCTTCAATGGGAGTTTACCTCCAAGGGTAGCGTCAAAAAAAGCAGTATCTTCGCGCTTCGTGATTTTCTGATTTTGTTGGAAAATCATTCCATATAACAACCATCAACATAAAACAACACATTCATGGAACCTATTTCCATCATCATAGGTATTGCAGCGCTGGTCGGAGGTATTGTAACCGGAAAAATCATTTTTGCCAAGAATACTCAAAAACAAGTTGACGAAGCCAAAGCACAAGCTTCAAAAATATTGGCGGATAGTCAGCATGAAGCAGAAACACTCAAAAAGGAAAAACTGCTGGAGGCCAAAGAGAAATTCGTACAGATGAAGGCAGATCACGATCGTGACGTCCTTCAGCGTACCCAAAAACTGAGTGAATCTGAGAATAAAATCAAGCAGAAAGAGCAATCTATCAACCAGAAAGAAACGAATCTGGATAAACAAATCAAGGAAAACGAAACGATTCGTGAAAACCTGAATCGTCAGACGGAGCTGGTTAATCAGAAAAGAACGGAATTGGAAAAACATCAGGAAGAGCATATTCGTCGACTGGAAAAAGTAGCCGGATTATCTGCTGAGGAAGCCAAAAACCAGTTGATTGAAAGTTTGAAACAGGAAGCAGAAACCCGTGCATTGGTTATTCAACAGGAAATCATTGAAGATGCTAAACAAAAAGCAAATAAAGAGGCACGCAAAATTGTAATTCAGACCATTCAGCGTACAGCTGCAGAACAGGCCATTGAAAATTCTATTACTGTATTTAATTTGGAAAGTGATGAGATCAAAGGATCGATCATTGGTCGCGAAGGAAGAAACATTCGTGCGATAGAAGCCGCAACCGGTGTGGATTTGGTGGTAGACGATACCCCTGAAGCCATTGTACTTTCCTCTTTCGATCCATTGCGCCGCGAAATTGCCCGTTTGTCATTACAACGCTTGGTAGCAGATGGACGTATTCACCCCGCCCGTATTGAGGAGGTGGTTGAAAAAACCAAGCGTCAGCTTGAAGATCAAGTGATGGAGATTGGAGAGCGTACTGCGATGGAACTTGGAATTCACGGGTTACACAAAGAGTTGATCCGCATGGTTGGTCGGATGCGTTTCCGTTCATCATACGGACAGAACCTATTGATGCATAGTCGTGAGACTGCGAATCTTTGCGCCATCATGGCTTCAGAATTAGGCATGAATCCAAAACTGGCTAAACGAGCAGGTCTGTTACATGATATCGGAAAAGTTCCGGATGAAGAAACAGAATTAAGCCACGCATTACTTGGGGCGAAGTTGGCAGAGAAATACGGAGAAAATCCGGCGGTAGTGAATGCCATTGGTGCTCACCACGATGAAATGGAAATGAAATTCGTGATCTCTCCGATCATACAGGCTTGCGATGCGATTAGCGGAGCTCGTCCGGGTGCTCGTCGGGAAATCATGCAGCAATACATCCAGCGGATCAAGGATCTGGAGAACTTAGCTATGGCCTACGGAGGCGTAGAA
>JBILCT010000163.1:0-3983 GCA_044353025.1 Ferruginibacter sp.
CGATTCACCGATTCTTTAAAAATCCAGGTTGCCAATAACAATAATGGAAACGGTATCAAACAAATCAACGTAATTCGCCAATCCATCCAAAACATATAAGTCAATACTGAAAAAATAGTGAGCAAACCTGCCAGAATAGGGATAAATCCATCACTGAAAACATCATTCACAGACTCAATATCATTGATGGTTCGTGTCGTGAGCATTCCCACAGGTGTTTTATCAAACATGGAAAGTGGTTGATGCAGGATAGATCCAAATGTTTTTTCCCTAAGTTGTTTCACCACATTTTGTCCTAACATGGCTGTGGTTATCGTAAACACATACTTGATCAAAGTTTCGATCAATAACAATCCAATTTGAATCAGGGTCAACTCAATGACAAATGCACCGGGACCCTTCAAAAAGTTTGCTTGCTTGGTATCAGAAATCCCCAGATTTAATGTGAGCTGTATGAGCCAAGGACGAATAGGGGCAATTAATGCCATGATCAAAGCGAGTGCAAATGCAAGGATCATTTTGTTTCGATAAGGCGATGCCTCACGTATGATCCGCCGAAGTGTTTGATAAAAATGCTGGGATGTTTTCTTTGAATCAGGCATACCGGTGCTCATTTCTCTTCCTCCATTTCATAATATGCTTTTATAAAAATTGATCCGAGGTTTCTGTAAGGGGGGATATAACTTTCCCAGCTATCTCTGATCGATTTATTTTTTTCCTTTGAAAAAATAATGCTGAGTTCGCTCCACATTTTTTTCCAATCTATCCGTGTTTGACTGTTCATTGATCGATGGAGATAATTCATGATCGGACGATTAATATCTCCTGCACCTATTTCTTTGGTAGAGATTATTTGTGCTTGAGGTGATGTCGATAATATTTTCGTCAAGTTTTTGTAACCACCGCATGATCCAATCAAAATAATTTTTGCATCGAATGGCATCTTACGAATTGTAGCGGGCAACCAATAGCTGTGTCCACGATGAACAACAATCGATGGTGCCATCCCTTTTTCATCCAGATGCTTGATCAGATGGGCTTGCGCACTATCATCTAAATTTTCGTTGTAATCAAGTGGACGATTTGCATAAATAAATAAATTCGACTTGCGAGAACGAATTTCGACCCATTCAGGAAGTGTTGTTATGCTCCACTCGGAATTTGAAAAAGATTGAATAAACCCTGGGAAATGTAATTTGCCATCTTCATCCCCGTAAAAAAATACCAGTTCAACAATTCGACCAGAATCGTCCCTGAGTTTCGCGCATTCAATTTGTTGAACATTATCCCAGCTATACAAGTCTGCATTTCTTATCTGTTTCGAAGAATCCAACGAAAGGAAAATCTGATACAACAATCCATAAATTTTTTCTCCTCTCCAGTTACTCATAGACGCAGCTTTCAATGCGCATGTTTTGATGTTTGACAACATGGATAATCGGATTTTTGGATTTTGGATGGACGCATAAGAATCTGCTACATCTGTTGCGGCTTCCAACCCGTCTGTTTTGTCTAAATCGGATACGAAAGCCTGCATCAGAGATTCAGCAAATCCGGTTGGCATTGTCTTTAAGAAAGTATCCAGTCTGTTATAAGCTGCAAGAATTTTGATGAATTTTCGAAACTGATTGAACTGAACAGATAGCAGCAATGAATCTCCTCGGGGCTTTTTCCCCATTCTTGCCAGCAAGCGATTGAATGTATGTTTAAAACTTGAGGTGTACATATCGTTCTCACCATTCACAATCATGAAATAAAGTTCGACAGGCTGAATTCCGTCGATTGGCTTCATTCTTTTATCCAAGTTAGATTCATCGTGCATCTGATTAATCGGATCAATGAAATGACGTTTGGCTCTTTCATATAATGTTTCACGAAGTCCATTTGCACCAAACATAGCAACGGGAGTGTCTTTGGTTTGAATCATCCTTGCATAATATTTCATTTCTGTTTGAACCAGCAAACGATAGTATCCAATGCTGTCGAAAGCTTTTACATCTTGGGTGAATTTTCGCGCTAAATCTTCCGATGTAGTTTTACCTGATATTATATCGTCGAGGAAAGGGAAGCATAAAATAGCTTGAGGTTTTTGAGATAAAACAGCAATCTGATGCACCAAAGGTTGTTGACTTTGATGAATGGCCTTTCCAATCGGTGATTGATCAGACTGAGCAAAACTGTATACTTTGCTGGGGTCCAACTTTGCCGCACAGTATATTAGGGTGTCTGCAAATGACTCCGATAAATACGGCTCAATCGAGTTTAAAATCGTCGAAGGATTTTGAATTGACTTTTTAAAATAAACTATTTTTTTTGCAGCATCATTTTCCGGAAAGTCTGAAAAAATTGAAGTCAGGGCTTTTGCAATGACCAACGATTGTAGATTCAGATAGCCTAAAAAATCATGCACTGAATCTTCTTGCTGCAAAATTACATCTACCCGATTAAACAGCTCCGGAAGCTGAATCAACGTAATTTCTTTTTGTAATAGTCCACGACGAACGGTTCGCAAATAATTTTCAAGATAAGAAAGTGCTCTGATCTTCTGGTTGTTGGAAATCAATCTTGCTGACTGCTCGATTTTAATTTGCCATTCATCAATGCCACTGAATAAAGAATGTTGAATCAAAGAAAAAAGTGAATCTGAAGCCGGTGTGGAAGTTTTTCTTGAGCCAATTTGATTCAGCTTATTCAAAGAAATTTGCTCCTGATCAATTTTTTCATGAAAATATTGACGACCCAATGGAATGATTATGCTGTCATTTGATGCAAACAACCCTGTGACCGATCCCAAGAACAGGAAAAGCGTGACAAGTAGTTTAAGCATGCGAGAAGTTTCATGCAATTTAACCTTTCATCCCCTATTAACCTTGTTCTTGAGATTTCATTGCGTCGGCTGGTTAACAATTTAATAATAAACAAAGCCGGAAAATTTGAGCCTTTAGCTGAAAGCATCGGTTACTTTTGTATTCAATTTTGCTTGTTATGAAAAAAATCCTGATTGCTGATGACGAACAGGACATCCTGGAAATTCTCTCGTACAATCTTAAAGCGAAAGGTTTTCTGGTAGAAACTGCTACCAATGGTATTTTAGCCGTTGAAAAAGCAAAATTATTTAAGCCGGATCTAATTATTTTGGATGTAATGATGCCTTTCAAAAATGGTGTAGAGGCTTGCAGGGAATTACGATTACACCCCGATTTTCATCAAACACTCATCATTTTTCTTACCGCTTTAAACGATGAATCTTCTGAAATCAAAGGTTTAGAATCAGGAGCGGATGATTATCTCTCCAAACCTATTCGTCCGAACGCACTGATAAGCAAAGTACAATCTCTGTTTAGAAGATTGCCTGAACGTCCCGGATCAAATTTATCTTTAGGCGATATAAAAATTAACAGGGAATCATTCTCTGTAAACATAGGACCCGCAAGTATAATCTTGGCCAGAAAGGAATTTGAGCTGCTTTATTTACTGGCTTCCAAACCCGGAAAGGTCTTTTTGAGGCAAGAAATTTTACAACAGGTTTGGGGTACAGATGTAATTGTTGGCGATCGTACTATAGATGTTCACATCAGAAAAATTCGGCAAAAACTGAATTTGGATATCATCAAGACTATTAAAGGAGTCGGATATAAATTTGAGTGGGAAGATTTATCCAATTAACCAAATCGGTTAATTTCGCTTTTATGATGCGCGTTCAAGCCCCTTCTCTCAAAACACCCACACCCAATCAGATCTCTTTGGTTTGTGCAATGGGAATCAGCATTCCTGCCTCTTTGTTTTTCCAGGCTTTTAACCAACAAGTTGAAATAAGCTTTTTATTTTTCACATTGTTGTTTTTACTGGGATTTGTGTTGATTAAATTTACAATCAATCGTTTCCTTGATCGGCAAATCAAACTCATTTATAAGTTGATTTCTCAAACGAAAGCAAGCAAAAGGGAAGCTTTCTTTTTTAAGAGCGTGCTTCCTCAAAAAACC
>JBILCT010000178.1:0-3719 GCA_044353025.1 Ferruginibacter sp.
ATACTTTGCCTTCTAATCTGAATTTTATTTTTTCGTTGTAATCATAATCCAAATTGGTAGAAATTCCGAGTACGCGAAATCCTTCTTCGTTTTCGGTGGGAATGATGATTTGTTTGGGATCATGATAATATTCACCTCGCCAGGCAAGTTTTATTTTTTTGTTTAAGCTGTGTCGTACAATCAAAACAGGTGAATACCAATTCCCATATTGATTGGGATTGAACTTATCGTTTCCTATATCAAAACCTGCAAGGATTCCCCATTTGTTTGTAGGCTCGTATTGCAGATAAAAATTGTGGAATTGTCGAAATGCACGCATGGTGTCCGGCTGCACCGAACCGAAAAATGTATTGTAACTCAATAATATTTTCTCACTGGGTTTGTAAGTGAGTTGCGTGCCTGCTGAAGGGGTTTGAAAATGACTCGCTCTTTGTATTTTTTGCCACCCGTTTAAATACATACCGGCTACATATAATTTTTCATTTTTGGATGTATAGCCAATTTTTACGCCGGTTTCATAGTAAGGTGAATTCTCGGCAAGCATACTTCTCGTCAAGGTCCAACAGTCGGCACTGACCACCGTTTCAAATCCCAGATGCGATGGCATAATTCCAACTTCCAGCCAAATGTTTTTTTGCGCAGACATTTTGATGCCCACGTTTGCCTCATAAATATATTGGGCCCACGTTGGCTCTTCACTTAAATTATACTGCGCATAATTCCCTGCCATCAATCCGAGATTGGCTCTGAATTTTTGGTCTGTGTAACTTGATTTTAAAACAATTAAATTCAAATTTATTTCATTGTGCCTTTTATGATTGTATATAAATTTATCCTTTTCATGATTTTGCGGATTTGAAAAATCATAACTATAATAACATTCTCCATATGCGCTGAATTTGATTTTATTCAAGCTGTCGATTTGTGCCGTAGCGTTTATTGAAAATAAAATCGAGAGGATTGATATGTAAAACTTCATAGGGATTCGAAGATTATTAAATGGGAAAATATTGTCTGAATACATTGGCTGAATTCGAGCGGGTTTTACTTATGTAGTGGGAATGCTAAGCTAGATAAAAGTCATTAATGTAAAATGAATGTAGATTGTTTTCAATCAATCAAGATCTCCTCGTTTTGAATATCCGCTGTTTTGAAAACGCAAATTTCATTACCATCAGTTTTCATGAATTAGTCCACATCAACAATGTTTTCATGTATACCTGCAATTGGTTCATTAAAAAAGCCATCGAACAATCCGATGGCTTTTCAATATGAAATGAGATGAATATTATATAGACTCAGCCATGTTAGGAATATCGGCCGCTTTGTACAACCCGGCATCCAGCTTCTTTTTCGTTTCCTCAAATGCTTTCAACGTCAGGTCGATGTCTTCAAAACTATGCGAAGCGGTTGGAATCAGCCGATAAATGATATCACCCTTAGGAATAACCGGGTAAACCACAATGCTGCAGAAGATCTGGTAATTCTCTCTTAAGTCCATCACCATTTGTGTGGCTTCAGGCACATCCCCTTTCATATAAATGGGTGTCACCGGAGAGTTGGTCTGACCGATGTCAAATCCTCTGTCTTTCAATCCTTGTTGCAAGCGGTTTACATTGTTCCAAAGTTTTTGACGTAGTTCCGGCATGTTGATAGTCATCTCCATGCGCTTCAGCATGCCCTCTACAATTAACAACGGCAAACTCTTCGCGAAAATCTGCGAACGGGTATTGTAGCGCAGGTACTTCAATACAGCTTTTGGTCCGCTGATGAATGCACCGATGCTTCCCATGCTCTTTACAAAAGTGCTGAAATACAAATCCACGTCTGACTGACAATCCTGCGCCGAATCAGCACCAGCTCCGGTTGGACCCATATATCCAAATCCATGGGCATCATCAATCAAAATACGGAACGAATATTTTTGCTTCAAAGCGCAGATCTCCTTCAGGATTCCCTGCTCGCCATCCATGCCAAAAACCCCTTCAGTGATCAGCAGAATTCCACCGCCATTTTTCTTGGCCATTTCGGTAGCACGTTGCAATTGCTTTTCGCAGTCTTCAATGTCATTGTGCTTGAATGCATAACGATGTCCCATGTGCAAACGAACACCATCTACAATACAAGCATGTGATTCAGCATCATATACAATCACATCACGTCTGTTTACCAAAGCATCGATGCAGCTCATGATTCCCTGATATCCGAAATTCAGCAGCATCGTATCTTCACGAGATACAAACTGACTGATTACTTTTTCAAGTTCTTCATGTTTGCTGGTGTTGCCACTCATCATACGGGCACCCATCGGATTACCCATACCATAATTTGCTGCTGCCAGTGCATCCACTTTTCTGATTTCAGGGTGATTCACCAAGCCGAGGTAGTTGTTTAAACTCCAAACAATCATGTCTTTTCCACGGAAAGACATACGTGGACCAAGATCACCTTCCAATTTCGGGAAAGCGAAATATCCATGGGCCCGATCCATATGTTGACCGATCGGACCACCATCTTTGACTAGTTTTTCAAAAATGTCCATAAGGGTTCATGCAATTGTGATAGAATGGCGCAAAAATAAGGCTTTGCCGCCAATATTAAGGCAATATGAAGTCCCTTGTCTGAATCCATACTTCTATGCTTATTTTTGAGAAAATTATTTTTATGCGTACTGCTCAATTTTTTCTGTTTTTTTTATTTACGCTGCTTTTAGTTGAAACAAACGGTCAAATAAAAACGAAGTCATCCAATAATAAATCTACTGAAGCAAAAAAGCCTAAGCTAGTCGTTGGGTTGGTCGTTGATCAGATGAGATGGGATTTTTTATATCGCTATCAGGATCAGTATGGGACAGGCGGATTTAAGCGATTGTTGAAAGATGGATTTTCCTGTGAGCAAACCATGATTAATCATTTGCCCACTTATACCGCTGTTGGCCATACCGGTGTATATACAGGAGCTTATCCTGGTATGCACGGCATTGTTGGAAACAATTGGTATGACCGTTCATTGGGTAGAAATGTTTATTGCACGGAAGACACAACCATACAAGGCGTGGGTACAACCCGGGATGCAGGGAAAATGAGTCCGAGAAATTTGCAAGTCAATACCATCGCAGACGAACTTCGTTTGGCTACCCAATTCAAGAGCAGAACGATTGGTATTTCTCTGAAAGATCGCGGTGCGATTTTGCCGGCCGGGCATAGTGCCAATGCTGCATATTGGTATGATGATCAGTCCGGCGATTGGATCAGCAGCAATTATTACATGCAATCGCTGCCGGAATGGGTTTCCAAATACAATACACGTAAACGTGTAGACGAACTGATGAAACAGGATTGGAATCTGACCCTGCCTGCAAATGCTTATTACCAAAGTGAATCTGATGAAAATAGTTACGAAGGCACGATACCCGGAGAATCAAGCAATCATTTCCCGCATCAACTAAGTTTGATCGGTGAAAAAAAATACGCTGCCCTTCGATACACACCTCACGGAAATACCTATACGCTCGAATTTGCCCGAAAAGCAATGGAGTCGGAACAATTGGGAAAGCAAGGACAAACCGATTTACTGGCGGTAAGCTTGTCTACACCTGATTATGTTGGACATGTGTTTGGTCCGAATTCCATGGAAATTCAAGATCTCTATCTACGCCTAGACCAAGAGCTGGCTCGATTTTTTGCTTACCTAGACAGTAGTTATGGCAAGGGGAATTA
>JBILCT010000018.1:0-9704 GCA_044353025.1 Ferruginibacter sp.
ATCCGACTTTTTTGAATATTCATCATTTGCCGGGTGAAGTAATCAAGAAAAAAGAGTGGATGAAGTGGTTGAATGATACCATTCAAGCTGTATTTAATGTGCCTAAGGCACTGGTTGAATTTGAGAATAATCAGTTATATCTGCAGCCTTCTTTGCATGGGAATTCCGGAAACGCATCTGCAATAAGAGCCTGGATAGTTCAGCTGCTTCAACAACAAACAACCATATCTCAGGTATTTGAGTTGAATCATTTAGATCAAGTACTATTGAATGATGATTTGAAAAATAGAATACAGGTAAGTTATCATGTAAGGCGCAGTGGCGATATTCAAATCATTCCAATGCCAAATGTGTTCGATGGTCAGAAAACCGGTACAACCCACGGCGCCTGGAATCCTTATGATGCGCATATTCCATTGGTTTGGATGGGGTGGGGAATCAAATCCGGCCGCACTCATCGAGAAACGCACATGGCCGATATTGCCCCTACACTTGCAGCGCTGTTGAACATCCAGATGCCCAATGGTAGCCAAGGTAAAGTCATCACCGAAATTATTCCATGATCTTAGCTAACGTTTATGAGTAAACGAAAATCTGTCGCCGTTCCGTTAGAAACAAAGACCAATGTTTTTCCTTGGTGGGTTGTTCGTATGGGTATTGTAATTCTGGTTTTGTTTTTTTACGCACAAACCAGAGAATTTGGTTTTACGCTGGATGATGATATTTTTTATCAGAAACATCAATCTGTGCAGGATGGAGTTGAAGGAATCGGGGATTTGTTTACCCATGGTAGCATGGAGAAGTTTGACGGTACAACCGGATTGCAACCTTATCGTCCGATTACATTATTGTCATTCACAATGGAGAGAATCCGTTTCGATAATGATCCGGGGGCATCGCATATGGTGAATGTGGTGTTATACATCTTGTTGCTGCAAGTGTTGTTGAGTGTTATGATGCGATTGTTCAGCGATGATTCCAAGCCTTGGATTATTGGTGCATTGATGATTTATCTGTTACAACCCTTGCATGTGGAAGTGGTGGCCAGTGTGAAGAGCCGAGACGAGTTGCTTGCTGCTTTATTTGGTTTCACCTGAAATCTTCCGAAAATAATTTTAAAAAAATATCAGATTTGATTTTACCGGCTGCATTTTTGATGCTGGCATTGCTTTCCAAAGAGAGTGCCATTGTGTTTCTGGTGATCTTGCCTTTATCTGTTTGGCAGCTAAAGGGGAAGGAAATTAAAAAAATCATTGCACCTGGATTGCCTTTATTGTTGGCGGTGATTTCGTTTTTATGGATCCGTCATCAGATAGTAGGAACAGTATCAGCGGGTAGGGGCATTGCTGCACTTGACAATGTATTGAGTTTGGCACAAGGAACATCGGAGTTATGGGCAACTAAAATGGAGATTCTTGCAAAATATCTTCAGTTGTTATTTATTCCTTGGCCGCTGAGTTGGGATTATTCCAATGCACAGATTCCTTTGGTTGGCTGGATAGATTATCGGGCATTGATCGGGTTGATTGCTCATTTGGTTTTGTTGGGTGTTGCAATCTGGGGTTTTAGAAAATGGGCCGTGATATCGTTTTCTATTTTGTTTTATTTGATCAGTACATCGCCTACCAATAACCTGTTTTTCTTGAATGGTGCAACAGTAGCGGAACGTTTTCTGTTTGTTCCTTCTTTCGGATATGCGTTGCTGTTAGGGTGGGGTGTTTATCAATTATTATCTCGTTATCAACCCGACCTGAAGAAAGCGACAAATTATTATCGGATAACCATAGGAATCATTGCGCTGATATATTGTTTCATAATCAGTAGTCGGATACCGGATTGGTCATCCAATATGCGATTGTTTGAATCCGGAGTGAAGGCTTCCCCCAATAGCTCGAAGGCCAATCAGGCTTATGCCACCGAGTTGGAAAACAGGGCAAGGGAAAGTCAAAACCCCGCAGAACGAGCTGTATTTACAGAAAAGGCGATGAGGTATTTTCATCAAAGTCTGGCCATCATGCCGGGTAATGCAGATGCGGCTTTGAAGCTGGGTCAGATTCATGACATGGAAGGAAGGAAAGACAGTGCCGTCATATATTATCAGCGATCTATTGCAGTCAAGCCGCAGTATTATATTGCCTTGAATAATCTGGGTGCCATTTATGCGGGAAGAAAGCAGTTTGATCTGGCGTTGGATTGTTTCAGACGATCTTATCAGGCTGATACAGCACAGGAGTTGACCCTGATCAATTTGATGGTGGTGCATTATAACAAACAGCAAAAAGATTCGGTTCGTTATTTTGGAAATAAAGCGTTGGGCTTAGGATTTGAAAATCCTAAAATCCAAGAATTGATGAGATAACAAAGCAATCTTCTGACAATCATTTAACGTCTCTAAATTTTGTAATTTTGTCGCCGAGTTATTGAGAAGTTATTTTTACAAGTAATCATTTGTAAAAACAGGGGTATCAACTCAGCAAAAATTTTTGGTCCCGTAGTTCAATGGATAGAATAGAAGTTTCCTAAACTTTAGATCCAAGTTCGATTCTTGGCGGGACTACAAATATTGTTATCTCAGACAATATTGTATTACATCTAATTAAAAATGCCTTCGCGTTATTTTGGCATTCTACTTTAATGCTTAGTTTTGCAATATGTCTAGGGTTGTACATACCAAATCAGCGTTGCTGAAGTTACTTTTTGCCAATAAAGAAACCATACGGTCTTTTGGTGTAAAAGAGCTTGCTTTATTTGGGTCCTTCGCTGCAAACAAAGACATTCGTAAAGACAGTGATGTTGATTTTTTGATTGATTTTTATCCTGAGAAAAAAAACTATGACAATTTCATAGGTCTTACCTTTTTCTTACAAGAATTGACAGGCAGAAAAATTGAACTGGTAACACGTCAATCATTAAGCCCTTACATTGGTCCACATATCTTAAAACAAGTTGAGCATGTGGGAATCTAATTTTGAACTGGTGCGTCATATTTCTGATGAGTGTAAGTTCATCATCACTCATACACAAGGCAAAACAGAAAATCAGGTTCTAGATGACAAAGTTCTCGTAAAAGCATTGGAGCGAAGTATTGAAATCATCTGAGAGGCAACCAAAAAAATTGACGATGAATTTAAATCAATCCATCCACATATTGAATGGCGAAAAATGGCTGGAACCCGAGATCATCTCATCCATCACTATTTTGGCGTAGATTACGATATTTTATGGGATATCATAGAAAACAAAATTCCTGAACTTCATCGTTCCACCAAGGAGATTTTGGATGAAAGCCAATAGTGTCTATCTCAATCAGTCTTTCTACATCCTTTTCCCAAAAGTTCGAACTCAGGCCCGTTAAGACTACCCAAAATAAATCCTCCTTCTCTATTCTTTTTTGTAAAAAATTAATTTATGGTAACCTTTATTGCAAAATGATGGTTCATAAATATAACTTAAACAATATGCTTTATCTTCTAAAATAAAATACATGAGAATTCTATTAGTATAATTTTTGTGCCCTTTGTTTTTCTTTGCTCAAAATGTAGGCATCGGTATGTATAATCCCGATAGATCAGCAAAGCTTGAGATTGCTTCTACAAATCAAGGTTTTCTTCAACCCAGAATGACTTTTTCTCAAAGAAATATGATTCAAAACCCGGTACCTGGATTGATGATTTATTAAACAACTTGTGGTGTTGAAGGTGATTTACAAGTATTTTCAAAAGGCTCTTGGAAAAGTTTGATCAGCCAAACCACTAGTGACAGTGTTACTAGACCTATGTTTAGTTTATGCTTTTGTTATTAAAAAATAGTATTACTATATTTTTAGAAAACAATTTTGGTTTGTTATCTCCAAAAGAAGATTACAGTTTGTAACTTTTGGTTAAAGCGTGAATATTATGAAAAAAGCTTTATTAGTTTATATTTGTTGCATTAAAAACTTGAACTGAGTAAAGTGATTTTTTAATTAAAAAAGAATGAATAGAAATAAAGCGATTGACTTTCTGAGGTTTATTGGTGTGTTTTTAACATTATTTGCTCACATACAACTCCCAAGTAAAAACAATGAAAATGTTTTGTTTTTACTTACTAAATTAAAGATTATTGGCAACCTTGGTGTTTTATTGTTTTTTGTATTGAGTGGGTATCTTGTTTCAGGGTTAATTTTTAAAGAGATAGAAAAATACGGAACATTTAATGCAAAAAGATTTTTAATTCGAAGAGGATTTAAAATATATCCCTCTTATTATTTTGCCATCATCTTAGGTATATTTATTTCTTTTTTTGCCCATAATAGATATAGTTTAGAGCAGATTTTTTATGAATCAGTTTTTCTTTGTAACTACTTCAAAATAAAAAACATTTGGCTTTGGTCAATATCTGTTGAAGAACATTTCTATTTTATTTTATCCTTTCTATTTTTTACCCTTCACAAGCTAAAAAAGCTGAATTTCAAATATATCGTCGTAATTTATTTATTCTTTATACTAATCAGTGGCGGATCTTATGTTTACAATATTTACCAATACTCATTTGGAAAATATTCTAGTCATCTTCATTTTCATTTATTATTTTGGGGTGTACTTCTTTTTTATGTTAATACATACAAAAGAGATAGATTAACCTTTTTTTATAAATATAAAGGGTGGTTTTTAATTGCGTCATTAGTCTTACTTCTTTTTTCTACGCTGCAAAATGATGAATTGAATCCTTTTATAAATGTTGTGATTAATTTATTAAAGCCAATTTTCCTAGGAATTATTTTATTATATTCTCTTGAAATGCACTCATTTGAAAACAATTATTTTGTAAACGTTTTCGCAAATATTGGATTGTATTCATATCCTATCTACTTATACCATGGTTATGTAAATCAGTTAACTAAAAGAATTATTAACTCCGACTTTACTTATTGGATTTATATTGTAATTTATGTTATTGGTGCATTTGTATTGGGGATATTTCTAAGTAAGATTATTGAGTATCCTTTCATCAAAATGAGGGATAAGTATTTCCCGTCCAGATCAAAATAGATTAAAAATCATTCTGAATACTTCGAGTTATCAATACTCAGTTCACTACAATCTATTGCCTGTCGGGCATTTCAGCGGAAAAAAAATAGCCAACCTACACAGATTGACCAAAATTTTCGCTGGGTGTTCCTAAAGGGCTTGAGTTAGAAGTCTTGGCAGGATGAATTCTAACTTAATGCTATTACTCAATAAATAAAAATATATATATAAAAAAATATCAAAAAAAACTTCAGTTCAAGTTTCTTATGTACATACAGTTCTTTGTAAAAAAAAATAGTTCCATTTTCTCAACTTTCCTTGAGAAAAAATCGGTAATAACATTAGAAGTGGCCAAATAACAAATACCAAACATCATACAGCTCCTAATTTTCTGGATATTGAATTGAAACCTGATCTCTTTTTGCTTTGGCTTTTTCTATCAATTCATTCATGTTAACATTTACATGATCGTACATTAACACTACACCCATTCTTCGATATGGTCGGGTGGTTGGCTTGCCAAATAAACGTACATCCGTATGCGCAGTTGTTAACAATGTTGAAATTCCTTCAAATGCATATTCTGTTGCAGACTTATTGGCTAAAATCACTGCACTAACACCGGCTCTTTCCAGTGCTATTTGTGGTATAGGCAGTCCTAATATTGCGCGAGCATGCAATTCAAATTCCGATAAATTTTGTGTGCCTGCCAAGGTAACCATACCGGTATCGTGCGGCCTTGGACTTAACTCAGAAAAATAAACTCCCTCCTCTGAAAGAAAAAACTCCACACCCCAAATACCTGCTCCTGTTAAAGCTGAGGTAACTTTTTTCGCCATCGTACATGCTTCAGCATAATGCTCCGCCGATATCAAACATGGTTGCCAACTCTCTTGATAATCTCCTCGCTCCTGTCGATGACCAATGGCTGGACAAAATAACGTATCGCCATTTTTTTGGGTAACAGTTAGCAAAGTGATTTCTGTGTGAAACGTGATGAAGGCTTCGATAATTACTTCTTTTATATCGCCTCTCGAATTTTCAATCGCATATTCCCAAACCGATTTCATCTGCTCCTTATCTTTCAATACAGACTGACCCTTGCCGGATGATGACATCAATGGTTTCACAACACATGGTGTACCGATAGTTTCAACCGCTTCGCAAAATTGTTCAAATGTTACCGCATAAGTGTATTTGGCTGTTCTTAATCCCAACTCCTTACTAGCCAAATCTCTGATCAATTTCCTATTCATGGTAAAATTTGCAGCTTTGGCGCTTGGCACTACTTGAATTTCGCGCTGTTCATATGCATATAAACGTTCTGTTCTGATGGCTTCAATTTCAGGTACAATTAAATCCGGGCGGTGTTTTTCTACAATTGCATCAAGCGCAGTTCCATCCAACATGTCAATCACTTCAAAACCATCAGCAACCTGCATTGCCGGCGCATTTGCATAGTTGTCTACAGCAATTATTGTTTGCCCTAAACGTTGTAATGAAATCACCAGTTCTTTTCCCAATTCTCCACTACCCAACAACAGTATTTTCTTTTTCATTTTATTGAATTTTATGTGTTCAATATAGTTGCGCAAACCTAACAAAACAATCGTATCAATTTGAGTCCATTCCCTGTTATTTTTAATCTTCAAATAAACGATACTTCGCTGTTGTAATTTTCGTGCTTATCAATGTTTAATTTTCGTTTTATGTTGCGGTGTTATTAAAATGAAATCGAACAGTATTTTGTTTGATGATAGAAAATGGATTAAAAGTGATCATTTGAAAGAAGAAACACTGTTAAGGCACCAGTTGAATTATAATGTGAACTAAATACGTGATTATTTCAGTGCTAGTTGTATAAACTTAGATTTTGCGGCACTACTATGTTAAAGGCTAGACGATTCTTTTATACTTAAATCGACATGATTGAATTAGTCTTATTGCTTAAAAAACGAATGGATTATATAGACGGAACTACATGTATTTGTAAATGTAAACGAAGTTCTGTCAGAAGTATGGATGAATCCTTTTGCGCATCCGAAAATATCCGTCATCAACAAATACCCTACCAATTGTTAGCCATATCTGCGATAATTAGCTTCTGTTTGTAATTTATATTTCATAACTCCGTCCGATAGTAAAATCATCTTTGCTCATTCATAGCTGCCTTGGTTAGCGATGAAGAAATATTTACCCATCATCAAAAATGATTGGGTAGATTTTCCTGTTCAAACCCCATTCAATTTCAGTAATTTTGTCATCAAATTTTTAGTGTAATGATACTTCCTATTGTAGCGTACGGTTCTCCCATTTTGCGTAAAGTGGCCACAGATATCCAAGCGGATCACCCCGGATTTGAAACACTCATCTCCAATATGTGGGAAACCCTGTACAATAGCAGTGGTGTTGGTTTGGCCGCCCCTCAAATCAATCATTCCATTCGTTTGTTCCTGGTAGATACTGTTCAAATCTTTGATATGAAGGAGGAGGAAGATGCGGCATTCCCTGATGCGCCCGGCTATAAAGGAGCATTCATCAATGCAAAAATCATTGCAACGGAAGGCGATCACTGGTCTTACAATGAGGGCTGCCTTAGTATCCCTAAACTGCGTGCAGATATTTCCCGTCCTTTACAAGTTAAATTGTCATTTCTGAACGAGCAATTTCAGCCAATGGAAGAAACTTTTACGGGATTAACCGCTCGTGTGATTTTGCACGAATACGATCACCTCGAAGGGAAATTATTCATCGATCACATCACTCCACTTAAGAGAACTTTACTCAAAGGGAAGCTTGAAGATATCAGCAAGGGGCGCATACGTGTAGACTATCGTATGCTGTTTCATAAATAATCGAAACTCGTTGGTCCTGTAAATGCTTGAAAGGAAATCGTTGATTCACATCTGTGATTCCTTACCGACTCATTCATCTATTTTCTTGAACTTGATGTAGTTTCTCCATCGTTCAACCAATTCGTGCATATCATCCGGCAGCTCGCTGTTGAACTGCATGTATTCACCCGTGGTAGGATGTTTAAATCCTAATTCTTTGGCGTGAAGTGCTTGTCTTGGACATACCTTAAAACAATTGTCTACAAACTGTTTGTATTTGGTATAAACCGTTCCTTTGACAATACGGTCTCCACCATAAAAATCGTCGTTGAATAATGGGTGTCCGATGTATTGCATATGAACACGAATCTGGTGTGTTCTTCCTGTTTCCAATCGGCATTCAACCAGCGTTACATAGTTGAATCTTTCCAAAACAGTGTAATGCGTAGTGGCATCTTTTCCATAATCACCTTCGGGATAGGCGGTGAAGAGTTTTCTAAAGCGTTGATGTCTGCCAACATGGGCAACGATGGTTCCCTGTTCTTCATCCAGATTTCCCCAAACCAAGGCCACGTATCTGCGATGCACCGTATGATCAAAAAATTGTTTGGCCAGATGGCTCATGGCATGCGAAGTTTTAGCCATCACCATCAATCCACTGGTATTTTTATCGATCCGGTGGACCATTCCATAACGAGGCAAAGATTGTTCATCCAGTTCTGGATGTTGTTTGCGTAAATGAAAAGCAGCAGCATTCAACAAGGTTTGATCCGGATTTCCGCTACCGGGATGCACCACCATGCCAACCGGCTTGTTCAAAACAAACAGGTCATCATCTTCATAAACGATATTCAACGGAATGTCTTGAGGAACAATATCGGAGCTATCCGGATGGTACGTGTCGTAAACGATCACATGATCTCCGGGTTTTATTTTATAGTTATTTTTAACCGGATTTTGGTTCACCAAGACTAATTCCTGTTCAATGGCTTGTTGAATTTTATTGCGCGTAGCGCCCTCGATGCGGGACAGCACGAACTTGTCGATACGAATGGGTTCCTGTCCACGGTCTACTACCAGCGACAGCTGTTCATAGAGTTCTTCGCTTTCTTGTCCTTCGTTGATTGGTAAAGTTTCCATAAATGGTTGGGAAATGAAACGTTCATTTCTGTTTCAATGGCGGCAAGTTAACTAATCCGACCTATCTTTGCGCACTTTTTGACAACTATGATCAGCGCAAACAACATCACCCTCGCATACGGCAAACGCGTTTTGTTCGATGAGGTAAACATCAACTTCACCAAAGGAAACTGTTATGGTATCATCGGAGCCAATGGCGCCGGTAAATCCACATTCTTGAAAATCATCTCCGGAGAGATCGAGCCCAATAAAGGCACCATCGACATCACGCCCGGTGAGCGGATGGCAGTACTCAAGCAAAATCAATTCGAATTTGATGAGCATACCGTGTTGAATACCGTTTTAATGGGGCATAGTAAACTATGGTCTATTTCTCAGGAGCGTGATGCGATATATGCCAAGGAAGATTTTTCTGAGGCAGATGGTTTACGTGCTGGAGAACTCGAAAACGAGTTTGGTGAAATGGGCGGTTATACGGCTGAAAGTGATGCCGCTACTTTCTTGAGTGAATTGGGCGTTTCTGATGTACTGCATACTCAATTAATGAAAGATATCAGCGCCAACCTGAAAGTAAGGGTGTTGCTCGCACAGGCACTTTTTGGAAACCCGGATATACTTTTACTGGACGAACCTACCAATAACCTCGATGTAGAAACCATCTCCTGGCTGGAAAATTTCCTGGCCGATTATGAGAATATTGTACTGGTGGTAAGTCACGATC
>JBILCT010000011.1:0-13348 GCA_044353025.1 Ferruginibacter sp.
GAATTCCGGGTCGGTTACCTCGTCGAAGGCTTCCCCATCTTTCTCTTTGACGATAGGCAATGGACGCAATGCTTTGCTTAAAAAAGTAAACTCACGGACATGCACAGACGTTTCACCGGTTTTGGTAGTGAACACATATCCTTTGATACCGATAAAATCGCCGATATCTACCAGTTTTTTCCAAACGTTTTGAAACAATGATTTGTCTTCATCCGGACAAATATCATCCTGCTTGATGTAAAATTGAATACGTCCGGTGCCATCTTGCAGCACACCGAAATTGGCTTTACCCATATCGCGGATGCTCATCACTCTGCCGGCCAGACAAACCTGGTCGAAATCGGCTTTATTAGATTCACCTTGATAATTTTCTTTGATGTAAACCGCGTTGCTGTTTACCGGGTAGAGGGAAGCTGGATAAGGATCGATGCCCATTTTCTCGAGCTCCTTTAATTTTTCCCGACGAATGATTTCTTGTTCAGACAAATTCAATTGACTCATTTTTCCTTGCGTTAATGAGCGCAAAGGTAAATGATGTAAGCGCGTTTCCTGCTGAATTTTCGATGAAAATCAGATGGTCGTCAACAATACCTGCCAGGCGGCTTCGGTTTTCCCTGATTCCAAAAGGTGATGCGCATGTTGGTGTACCTCTCTTTCCATCTCTTCTGGTTGTAAGGAATAGTATTGATGGATTTGTTGTAGATGTGCATCGTGGTAAGTAGGATCCACGGTAGGTAAGGATTCGCAGTTAGCAAGTTGGCCCAAGTCATTTCCGGTGAGCCAGCGACTTTGACGAATGGAAATAGGCAATGCATCCACACCCATACCCAGATTGAGATTAGGTTTGGGTACTTCGAACAGCGCATTGCGGTCTATTTTAGCATACCAGTTGGCACCCAAACGAGCTACCAATTCGAATTTGGTTTGATCTATTTTTTGTTGGCCATCCAGAATGGCATCATCGATATGCATGACCAGTACTTCTGCCAGCACCAAGTTTCCTGCGCCGCCTTCTGTACCTAATGGAATAATATTGCGAACCACACACTCCAGTTTCACTTTGCTTTCAAGCACCATGGGCGGTTTGACACGAGTAGCTGGCTGTTCAGTGAATCCGGCTTTGACAAACTCATTGGTCTCTTTGGAATAATCACAACTCGACAATGACATTTGTTGTACCATCGGATAATCAACCATATTGATTACTACTTCTGGAATCTCTTCCACATTTTGCAGGGTGTGTTTGGTGGTATTGTCGCGAACTCTTCTTGCCGGTGAAAAAACCACCATGGGCGGATTAGAAGAAAACAGATTGAAAAAGCTGTAAGGACTTAAATTGACGTTACCCTCACGGTCAACCGTAGACGCAAAGCAAATCGGACGAGGCGCGATGGCATGTTGCAGATAGTTCTGCACCTCGGCAGGTTTAAGTTCGTTAAGATGTAAAGTCAACATGTTTTCTTTTTTATAATCACCCCATTTTTTTCAAAGCGAGGATAGAAAAATCAGATTCCTCTCGAACGATGGTGTTGGAAAGTTTACCCAATCCGTCAATCTGCATATCCACCACATCCCCAGCTTGTAGCCATTGTTCTGTATAATTTGGATCGTGCAGTTTTCCGGTTCCATTTAATTCCAGGAAACAACCGGTTCCCACCGTACCGCTTCCAATCACATCTCCCGGTTGTAAAGTCACTCCATAACTGCAGCGTTCGATGATTTCAGCGAACGTCCAATCCATGTCTGCAACAGAACCTCGGCTAACCTCGATGCCATTGACATGACAGGTCATGGTGAGGTTCCAGTTTTTTCCGGTATGGCCAGGTTTGCAGGGAACTTCTTGTGCGGATAATTCGTCGGTGGTTACGAGCATTGGACCAATGACGGTACAGAAATCTTTTCCTTTGGCAGGACCGAGATTCAGCAGCATTTCTTCCATTTGCAGACGGCGGGCGCTCATATCGTTCATGATCATCAGGCCACCGATATATTGATCGGCTTGCGCAGCCGGAATATTTCTTCCCAATCTGTTGATCACAATAGCAGCTTCCAATTCGAAATCTAATTTTTCAAAATGATCGGGCATGCAATGGATTGGCCCTGGACCTTGGATGCTGTTATGATTGGTAAAATAAAAAATCGGGTATTGATCAAATTCAGGAATCATATCCACTTTTCGATTTCTTCTGGCTGCGGCCACGTGTTGGCGGAAAGCATAACCATCTCTGCAGCTGGTTGGATGGGGAACGGGAGCTAAAATGGGGGCGGATTCCATGGATAATCCGGCAATCGGATTGATTCTTCCACCTGACAATTGTTGTTCGGCGGCAAGTGCCATCGGATAATAATCATCCCAGTATTGCAGGAACTTGCTCATATGCGAAGGCAGTTCAGGATGTAGTTGATCGAGGTCATACAACATGCCACCATGCATCAGTGACAGTTGCTCAGCATCTCCTTTCAGGTAAGTTACCAGTTTCATAATGTTGCGATTATGCGGCAAAGGTAAGTCATGCCCACACTCAGAAAATAATTATAACCATCAAATCTAACCAGCCTATGATCAGTAAAGCTTCAAAAATCAACAATCACGGACAAGCCAAACTTTTCAATCATCCCGTGCTTGAACAATTGACTAAAGCACATCCGTTGTTGATTTGGGGAATGTATACCGGCATTAATTATGTTATGATACAACTGGCGATTGACAATGGGAAGTTAAGAACCTCGCAAATTTTGTATTGGCTATTGTTGGGTTTTATTGGATGGACTCTGGCGGAATATTTGATTCATCGATATATATTTCATTATGAACCCAGATCGGTTTTGGGCAAACGGATTCATTATTTGTTTCATGGAAATCATCATGCCTTCCCCCGCGATCGCGACCGTTTGTTCATGCCCCCCATTCCAAGTCTGTTGATCGCTTCTTTTTTCTTTGCGATATTTTACGGGCTGTTGGGAACCAGGGCTTATGCATTTTTTCCGGGATTCATGTTCGGATATCTGATATATGGCACGATACATTATGCCATACATGCGTTCAGTCCGCCATTTAAATGGATGAAGCCCCTGTGGCGGAATCATCATTTGCATCATTATAAAGACGGCAATAAGGGTTTTGGGGTAAGTAGCACATTTTGGGACCGGGTATTTGGGACGATGTTTTGAAGTGTCAGATATAATGGGGAAATTCGCGCCCATGCAATTCAACCGAAAAAACATCGCCAACGATACCTTAATTGATCTGTATCGTTCTATTTTACTTCCACGTTTGATTGAGGAGAAAATGCTCGTGCTGTTGCGCCAGGGAAAAATTTCAAAATGGTTCAGCGGTATCGGACAGGAAGCCATTTCCGTCGGTGTAACCAAAGCATTGGATAAAGATGAGTGGATCATGCCGCTGCATCGTAATCTGGGTGTGTTTACCGGTCGCAATATGCCGCTCAGTAAACTATTCAAACAGTGGCAGGGATTTAAAGACGGATACAGCAAAGGACGCGAGCGCAGTTTTCATTTCGGGAGTCGTGAGCATCATATCTGTGGCATGATTTCACATTTGGGACCACAACTTGCCATTGCAGACGGGGTAGCACTTGCGTATAAATTACGGAAGGAGAATAAAGTAGCTGTTACATTTTCAGGAGATGGTGGAACCAGTGAAGGAGATTTTCATGAAGCGTTGAATACCGCTTCTGTTTGGGATTTGCCCGTCATCTTTATCATAGAAAATAATGGATACGGATTAAGCACACCAACCAACGAACAGTTTCGATGCACTAGTTTGGTTGATCGCGCGATTGGCTATGGCATGGAAGGAACTAAAATTGACGGGAATAATATCTTGGAGGTGTACGATACCATTCAACGAGCCAAACAATTTTGTATAGAAAACCAACGTCCGATTCTCATTGAGTGCATGACCTTCCGGATGCGTGGACATGAAGAGGCCAGTGGTGTTAAATATGTTCCCAAAGAATTGTTTGAAGAGTGGGAGCAAATGGATCCGGTGGATAATTACGAAGCTTGGTTGATTGAACAAAACATATTGAATGAGGATCAAGTTTCCGAGATCAGAAAGTCTACCAAACAACATATTGAAACCGAGTTGCAACAAGGATTTTTGGGCATACCACCCGAAATGAATCCGGAGAGTGAAATGGCAGATGTTTATGCGCCGCGCATGGATAAACCAATGATGGTATTAGATCCGGCAGACAAACAAGCAGTCATTCAACAACAACCCGGCAGTGAAAAGAAATTTATTCAGGCCATTCATGAAGCACTCGACCTTTCGATGCAGGCACATCCGAATTTGGTGTTGATGGGACAGGACATTGCAGAATATGGAGGTGCGTTCAAAGTGACGGAGGGTATGATGGATAGATATGGAAAAGCGCGTGTTCGTAATACGCCACTATGTGAAAGTGCCATCGTAGGGGCCGCATTGGGATTGAGTTTGGAAGGACACAAGGCCATGATGGAAATGCAGTTTGCGGATTTTGTGACGGTAGGTTTTAATCAGATCGTGAATAATTTAGCGAAGATTCACTACCGGTGGGGGCAAAACGCAGATGTGGTGATTCGTATGCCAACCGGTGGTGGCGTAGGAGCCGGACCATTTCACAGTCAGAGTAATGAGGCTTGGTTTACGCATACACCCGGATTGAAAGTGGTATATCCTTCGAGTCCGGTTGACGCCAAAGGCTTGTTGATGGCTTCTATCAATGATCCGAATCCGGTTATCTTTTTCGAGCATAAAGGATTGTACCGGAGTATACAGGAGTATGTACCTGATGCGGGATATGAGATTGAAATTGGCAAGGCGAGGAAGGTTAAAGCGGGAGAGGATTTATCCATCATTACATATGGGATGGGCGTACATTGGGCGTTGGACTATCAAAAAAAACATCCTGAAATCTCCATCGATATTTTAGATCTTCGAACCTTACTTCCGCTTGATTATGATGCAATCGAAGCAGCTGTGAAGCAAACAGGAAAACTGGTTATTTTACATGAGGATACTTTGTTTGGAGGAATAGGAGGTGAAATAGCTGCCTGGGTGACAGAGCATTGTTTTGAGTATCTGGATGCCCCCATTATGCGTTGTGCCGGCATGGATAGTCCGATTCCATTTAACATCGAATTGGAAAAACAATTTATGGCGAATGGCAGATTGGATCAGGTTATACAGAAGTTGATCATGTATTGATGGGGAATATTTAAAACGTTTTTTATTCGATACAAAAACATGTTGGATGGATGAATTGGTGCAATAACCGGCATCCAATTGAATGGCGCATTAAAATCTAAACTGTTTTTTATTCACAATTCGGTTAACCCTTCTCCTGCTTCGTACATTTGCGTATGCATGTTTTATTGGAGGGATTGAATCCACAACAATCAGAGGCCGTTTTACACCGCGATGGCCCCATTATGATTATAGCCGGTGCGGGCAGCGGTAAAACCAAAGTAATTACAACACGCATCGCTTACCTGATGCAAAATGGTGTTGATCCTTTCAACATTCTTGCACTGACCTTTACCAATAAGGCTGCGGCAGAAATGAAAGAGCGGATTGAGCGGATGCTTGGGAATAACGAAGCGCGCAATCTTTATATCGGAACCTTCCATAGTGTATTCGCCAGAATTCTTCGTGGTGAAGCCATGAAACTTGGCTACCCATCCAACTTTACGATTTACGACGCAGATGATGCAAAATCAGTATTGAAGACGATTATCAAGGAAAGAGATCTGGACGACAAACACTACAAACCCAATACGGTTCTCAATAAAATTTCACAGGCGAAAAATGCACTGGTAACACCGGAAGAGTATGCCGCTGATACCTATTTGCAACAAGAAGATGCCAGAAATAATCGTCCTGAAATTGGGGCGCTTTACAAAGCTTATTCGGATCGCTGTTATCGAAATGGTGCGATGGATTTTGATGATCTGTTGTTCAACATGTATAAACTATTGAGCAACTTTCCGGACTGCTTGCATAAGTACCAGCATAAGTTCAAATACATTCTCATCGATGAGTATCAGGATACCAACGTTGCTCAATATCAGATTGTGAAAATGATGGGAGCGGCACATGAAAATGTTTGTGTGGTGGGTGATGATGCACAAAGTATTTATAGTTTTCGTGGAGCTACCATTGAAAATATCTTACAGTTTCGTCGAGATTATGATGAGGTGAAAGTAGTGAAGCTGGAGCAGAATTATCGAAGTACAAAAACGATCCTTCAGGCAGCCAACGATGTCATTCAAAAAAATCAGGGACAAATACCGAAGCGATTATTTACGGATAATGATCATGGTGAGAAAATTCAATTGATTCGCACCATGACTGATAATGATGAAGGAAAAACGGTGGCCGATGCAATTCATGAAATGAAACTTCGCGAACACTATCGCAATCAGGAGTTTGCTATTTTATATCGCACCAATGCACAGAGTCGGAGTTTTGAGGAATCACTCAGGCGTTCAGGTATTGTTTATCGCATTTATGGTGGCATGAGCTTTTATCAACGCAAAGAGATCAAGGATTTCCTGGCTTATTTGCGCATGATCGTGAACCCAAGAGATGAGGAGGCGTTGAAGCGCATCATTAATTATCCGGGTAGAGGTATTGGAAAAACAACCATTGATAAATTAGTGATTCTTGCCAATGAGAAGAACTGTGCAGTCTGGGATATTTTAACCAACGCAGCCATGTTTGGTTTCAAAGCAGGAACGTTAGAGGCATTGGATGGATTTGTTATCATGATCCAGCGTTTTCAGAGTGAGATGAAGCAGTTGAATGCATACGACCTCGCATTTCAGGTTGGTAAAAGAACGGAGATCGTCAAGGAATTGTTCAATGATAAAACCACGGAGGGATTGGCTCGTTATGAAAACGTGCAGGAATTATTGAACTCTATTAAAGAATTTACAGAAACACCGATGAATGAAGAGGATGGTGAAGTGGGAGACAAAGGTCTAGGAACCTATTTACAGCAGATCGCATTATTGACGGATACGGAAGACAACAAGGAGCAGGCTGATGCTGTTAAACTCATGACGATACATGCGGCGAAGGGACTGGAGTTTCCGGTGGTGTTTTTAGGAGGATTGGAAGAGACCCTTTTTCCGAGTGCAATGTCGATCAATTCGAGGGAGGAATTGGAAGAGGAAAGACGGTTATTTTATGTGGCCATTACACGGGCAAAGAAAAGACTCTATTTGACTTATGCCAATGCGCGTTATCGTTTTGGTCAGTTGATGCAGAATGAGGCCAGTCGTTTTTTAGATGAAATTGATGAATCATATTTGGAGAAAAAAACGGCAGGCAATGCTTCTCGTGGTAATGGGGGTTGGGGCGTGTCCGGAAATGCATATGAGCGAATGCAGCGTGGATTTAATCAACCATCAGCCTCATCTAAGCCCGCACAGAAAACAACTTATACTGGTCCGGCACCCAAGCCTAAACTTACTGAGCATAGCCCTTCCAATAATTTTATTCCCAGTGAAACTTCCGCATTGAAAGTTGGTCATCGAGTGGAACATCAAAAATTTGGTTTTGGTAGAATCACGCAATTGGAAGGGGCTGCGCATAATCCCATTGCCACGATACATTTCGATATCAATGGAGAGAAAAAGATCATGCTCAACTATGCGAAGTTGAGTATTGTAGCGGAGTGATTATAATCTGATACAAATACATATTGATAGAAAACTCGTGATTTGTTGGAACAGTCATGCCGGTCTTAGCCATGGCTCGAACCCGGTTCGAACCACAACCTTGTTTAAATCACCACCACTTTTTGATGAAAAAAAATCCATTGAAAAAACAATCCATTTCATCAAAGACTATCAATGAATCAGATAATTCACATTTCCGGCCAATGAACGTAGTAAAAGTAACCCTCAATTGTTGATAGGGGGAAGCAATCGAACGCTTGTTATTTATTGAAGCGCTGAACAGCCATGGCTCGAACCAGGTTCGAACCACAACTTTGCTGAAACCAACACAATAATCTGTTGAAAAAACTGAATCAAATTCTTTGTTTATTACGCTGAACAAAATAGTATGATTCATTTCTGTTTTGATCATAAGAATCAAAACAGAATGACCAATACTTTATTAATCTATGCGATGGCTTAAACCTAGCCTATCAGATAATAAACACAGGTCGTTAAAAAATTTCGGAAATAAGGAATGGCAGATATAAATGCAAACTGCTTTTTGGGCTCCCACCCAAATTTGTATCTGTAAATTGGATTGATGAGAAAATGTGTTTTTTCAAACACATTGAATCCATTCTTTCGAACGATACGCTCAAAACGTTCAATGGAAATCCCGGTATCTTTAATCTCGATCAATTCCCGAATTTTATCCGGCGTTTCACCCATCCATTTCAATAAAACTTTGTAAATGCCGGCGGGTAATAAATGATAATACGGAAGCTTACTCGAAAGTTTTTGCAAACAAACCTGTTGATGACCACCAAAAGGCATCTGCCAAGGTGGAAATCCGAAAAATATTTTTCCATCCTGGGCTAAAAACTGACGAAGGTGTGGAATAAATCCTTCCTGATTCGGAACATGCTCGATGGTATCTTTCAAAACAATCAAATCAAAATAATGCTTGTATTTCTCTACAAAGTCCAAATCGTAAACATTCTTCAATAGGAAAATAACCTTACCTGCTTGAACATCTGAAAAAAATGTTTGATTGGCGATATCAATTCTGGGCGGATCCAAATCAACACCCACACATTCACAACCTCTGTCAATAAAGGGTTTCAACACACCCCCTTCCCCACATCCTATTTCAAGCACCTTCATTCCGGCGCGAATTGATTTCGACTGTTCAATGAATGGCAATACAAATTGCGCACAGTTGTCAATCTGTTGCTGCATACGCAGCGAAGCGTCCATATGATGTTTAAGCGCCATTCAAAAAAGATTTCTGCGAATTTAAGGAATTTGAATCTTGAAATTATTGAATCAACAACCTAACGTCGGTTGGACAAACGATATCATGTTCTTTACATGGAAATATTTTCAGAGAAAAATCAACTAAATCAAGATCAATTCAAGCAAATAATTAAACGAATAAAATCAATCAAGGATGTGGTGGAATGACATTGGGCGGAAGCTTCAATGTACCCGTGGAGTGTAGGATATGCCAGTTGCGAAAATCCTGACTTGCTTCTAATCCTTCTCCGTCAATCGTTTCCGTTCTTGTTCTTACCCGAACGGGTTTGTCTGTGTAAAACTCAGTCCCTTTTCTACTTCTGTCCCAATACAACTCCTGACAGATTAAGGTGTCGCCTTTTTGCAAATTGACAACGCGGACATCTCCTTTTAAAAATACTTTACTTTCCAATCGCTGGTATTTTGCATACTGGGCAGTCAGCACACTTTCCTTTCCTCCTTGCTCATTGTAAAAATCGGCATGAATCGTTTGAGGAAATTCAACGTATGGAACCGCATCCTGAACATTGCGCATAAGCGGCGACGTTATGATTGTTTTGGTTTCTCCTCCTTGTGTATATTGAATCAAAACCTGTTTCGCTTCTTCAACGCCAAGTTGTTTCAATGAGAGCGATCGTACTTTATTCAAATCATTTTCACAGGATGTTCCCGTCCATAAAAAAACCCAAGCAACAAAAAATATAGAAATTATATCACGTTGCATTAATCGTAACTTCTTTTTTGGAACCAACGTGCATTCATAGAAATGCCCACATTTACCCGTAAATTATTCTCCATGATCGGACCAACCTTTGTATTTCCAACGGATCCAATTTCAAATGAAGTATTCAAGGCAACAAACTCACCACGAGTTTGAATCAAACGAGGCGTAGTCAGCGGAAATCCTGCACCCAATGTAACCGCATAACGATTTCTGCTTTCATCTATGCGGATATAATCCAGTCCGTAATAAAATCCTGCACGATATTTAATATAGTTCCAGTATTGATTGGTTGCTGCATTTGCTTTGGCAGGATAATATTCCGTCCCCATGCGCAGCATCCATGTGTTTTGGGTGCGGTCCGAATTTCCATAATATCTGAAATTTGACCAATCACTCATTTCATAATCAGCACCGATCAACCATTGTCTGTTTTTCGATTGAAAAGTAAATCCAAAACCATACGTGGAGGGCATGTCAATGGTTCCGGCAACCTCCGCCGTGGTTAAGATGCTGTCTATTTTTACAACACCGCCATTTAAATCATATTCGAAGCTTTCGATATTTCTATTTTCATTTGCCTTCATCGAATGATTAAAATGCGCATAAGCTCCCAAACGCAAACGCCCTGAATTATTCAGATTAATCAGGTATTGCAAACCTGCTTCTAAAAAAACACCTCCATAACGAGCGGATACTTCAGTATTGGATCTGTAATAATCAACAGTGTCATTTATCAATGATAATCTCGTATTCAACAATCTGCTGCCAAATCGATAACCGCTGCTAACACCAATATTTAATTCGTTTTTTGATTTTCCTTTTCCGATGATTCTGAACCCTATGCTTGCATTGGCTTGGTTTAATCCGCCATTTCCTTCATACAATGTGCTCGTGCTGTCAATGCCATCGATACGTCCGTTTTTTTCAACTTTGTAACTGATTCGTGTGATCGGCTTTAAACCTAAACTCATTGCCATCGTTTTTCCTTTTTTTTCCATGGCAGGAGAAGACAATGGAAAAGCAATCTGCATATAACTCATGAGCGCATTGCTGGATGTGTATTTGCTTGCATCCACATTGCTCTTCAATGTGCGAATATTTACTTCTGAACCCAAATCAAAAATGGTATTGGAAAAATTCTTGGTGTTAGATAATGATCCCAAAGCCGCCGGGTTGTTCAGATTGATGTTGAAAGGCGCACCCACAATGCCATAGTCAACATAGCCTGCAGAAATTCCACCCATGGAACGGGTTGCAATATTTTGACCAAAATATAGATCACCTAAACCAAAACGGCTGTAAGGTGAATTCTCTTGTGCTTTGAGGGAGCAATGGGTTAATCCCAGAAAGAGCATCAAAAATAAAGACCGGTTATTAAACCGGATTGAGTTGACTGAGTGCATAAAGTCCCTTGTATATGTAGTGAGGGTCGGCAAATATCCTGTTTTTAAGTCGGTCGGCAAAATGCATACAATGACCACCGGTTAACACCACGTTAATGTTCGGATATCGGCTTTGGTATTGATGGATGAAGCCGTCGAGCTCGTGGACCATTCCCCAGAAAACCCCGGATTGCAGATTGGTTTTCGTATCATAACCAATCATAGGGATACTCCAATCATAATCGGCCTGAGGCAGGTGTGATGTTTGTTCATGCAGCGCACGAAAGCGCATCTGCATTCCGGGTGAAATGGCACCGCCTAAAAAACAACCGGACTGATCCAAAAAATTATAAGTGATACATGTCCCTAACGCAATAACCAGCACCCCTTGATTTCGGTATTGATCGCTAGCAGCCGCCAACAGCGCTAAACGATCCGGTCCAATCGTCTCCTTTTTTTGAACCCCAATCCTGAAATTAAGTTTACTGGAAACTCCAAGCATATGAATCCGATAATCATTTATAATCGAACGTGTGGTATCATCCAGCGCAATCACGGATGATAAAATACCCTGATCAAATTTTTCCGTTTGAATAAATGAATGCAAAGACGCAAGGTCTGAAAATACAATTTCATCCTGCCAATTTCCATCTATGCAGATGGACACCTTCAAGCGAGAATTTCCTAAATCAAAACAAACTGTTTTCATTGCTATCGTTTTTGCTGCATCATTTTCACAACGAAGTTGGGTAGTTTTTTTGAAATCTGGTATAAATGATAATAACCGTATTCTTTGAATGGATGCATCTGCAGCATAATTTATGCTACTTTTAGGCCATGTCTAAAAAAGTCTATTTACTGGATGCCTTCGCGCTTGTTTTTCGTGCTTACTATGCGCTGATTCGCAGTCCTAGAATCACCAGTCAAGGTAAAAACACCAATGCGCAATTCGGTTTCACCAATGCGTTACTTGACTTGATCAACAATCAAAAACCCAGTCACCTTGCAGTTTGTTTTGATACCCATGCGTTAACTGAAAGACATACAGATTATGCAGATTATAAAGCAAATCGACAAGAAACTCCGGAAGATATTCTTGCAGCGGTTCCTGATATCAAAAAAATCATTCGTGGTTTCAATATCCCCGTTGTTGAAATGGATGGATATGAGGCAGATGATGTGATTGGTGCATTGGCAAAGCAAGCAGAGAAAGCCGGGTATGATGTATATATGGTTACGCCGGATAAAGATTACGGTCAATTGGTATCTGAGCATATCAAAATTTACAAACCTCCTTATCAGGGAGGCAAGGCAGAAATCATGGGTCCGGCCGAAGTTTGCGCCAAGTGGGACATTGCCCGTGTTGATCAAGTGATAGATATGTTGGGAATGATGGGAGATGCGGTTGATAATATTCCTGGAATTCCGGGCATTGGTGAAAAAACTGCCGCGAAATTGTTGAAAGAATATGATACAATGGAGAATGTGTTGGCGCATGCTGATCAAATCAAAGGATCCATGGGGGAGAAAATTCGCAATGGAAAAGATTTGGCAATCCTGAGTAAAAAACTAGCCACCATTATCACAGATGTTCCTGTAGCATTTCATGAGGAGTCTTTTGAGCTGACCCCTTTTGATAAGGATGCTTTGATGGAAATATTTTCAGCGCTCGAATTCAAATCGTTGGGAAAAAGAATTTTAGGCGAGGAGATTTCCGTACCCGTACAAACAGCCACCACCGGACAATTGGATTTATTCGGTTCGCCCGTACAACAATCATTTGCTAAACCAGATACATCAGCAACGGAAGAGCCGGAAGTCAGAGTGGCAGACAAAAATATTCAAAACACGCCGCATGAATATGTGTTGGTTGATACAGCGGAAGCGATGAATAACCTAATAAAGATTTTGTTGGATAGTAATGAGATCTGTTTTGATACGGAAACTACAAACGTTGACGCCAATCTGGCTGAATTGGTAGGCATGAGCTTTTCAGTAGAGCCGGGTAAAGCTTTCTATGTTCCATTTCCTGCAGAAAAAAACGAAGCCATTGAATTATTGAAAAAATTTGATTCGATTTTTTCTGATCAAAAGAAAGTGTGGGTCGGACAAAACATCAAATATGATTTGTTGGTTTTGAAGTGGTATGGTGCTCAAATTCAAGGTGCGCTATTTGATACGATGTTGGCGCACTATGTGGTAGAACCGGAAGGAAAAAGAAGCATGGATGTGTTGAGCGCAAAATATCTGGGGTATGAACCGGTTCCTATTGAAC
>JBILCT010000164.1:0-3911 GCA_044353025.1 Ferruginibacter sp.
CGTAACATAATCAGGTTGTAATAAAATCTGACGATAAATGACATAAGCAGTCAGGAACAGGAATAATATCCCAAATACGGAACGGAGGATTATTTTTGTACTTTTAGTCAAACCAGCAAATTGTCCCCTAAAATTACAATACACAAATCTTCCGGAGCGAAAATCATTCTCGGTATCGATCCAGGAACCATAGTAATGGGTTTTGGATTGATTGCTGTGAACGGTCAGAAAATAGAATTGATAGAGATGGGTGTTTTAAAACTTGCTAGTAAATCTGACCCCTACGAGCGCCTTGAACGTATCCATGAAAAAGTAAGTTCACTGATTCGGCTGAATAAACCCCACGAATTTGCCATTGAGGCACCTTTCTTCGGAAAAAATGTGCAGAGCATGCTCAAATTAGGAAGAGCTCAAGGTGTTGCGATTGCAGCTGCGATGCATGGTGGACTGCCCATCACAGAATATTCTCCCAAGAAAGTAAAACAATCCATCACCGGAAATGGAAATGCCGGAAAAGAGCAGGTGATGAATATGGTTCAGAAATTATTGAATATTCAGGAGCGTCCGGCATTCCTGGATGCTACGGATGCGGTGGCCGTTGCTATTTGTCATTCCTTTCAAACCAGTGGAATAAAAGTCACTACTAAATCAGCAGTACGTACGAAAACAAATGCCAAAGATTGGTCTTCATTCATTCAATCCAATCCGGGTAGAGTCCGATAAATTACTGGTTCAGGACTTGTAAAATTTTTTGTTGTATCGAGTGCAGTTGATCAGCGTTCAATGTGAGTTTAGGACGTGTGAAGTTCAGATCATCCGCAGTATCAATGGGTACAAGATGCAAGTGGGCATGGGGCACCTCAAGCCCAATCATACTGATACCGCAGCGATTACATGGAAAGGAATGCTCAATGGCATGAGCAATGGGCTGCGCAAAAATCAGTAAAGATTGAAGCAGGTCTGAAGACAAATCATACCATTTGTCAGTTTCTTGTTTAGGCACCACAAGTACATGTCCTTCACGAATCGGAAAAACATCCAGAAATGCCATGAACTGATCATTTTCAGCGATCACGTAAGCAGGGATTTCTCGTCGAATAATTTTTGTAAAAATGCTGCTCATGTTTGTTGATTTAGACACCAATATGATCTATGCGTAAACGAAGTATTCCGGCAGGAACGTTCACCTCTGCAATATCTCCAACTACTTTGCCCAACAATCCTTTTCCAATCGGCGAAGTCACAGAAATTTTCCCATCCTTCAAGCTGGCCTCTTTTTCAGAAACAATTTGATAGGTCATGGGCTTATTGGTAGCCATATTGGTAACGGTTACTTTGGTTAAAATGCTTACTCTGCTTGCATCGATACTTGACTCGTCCAATATTCTTGCAGTTGCAATAACACCTTCCAGGTATTTTATTTTAGCCTCGAGCATTCCCTGTGCTTCTTTGGCGGCATCATATTCAGCATTTTCTTTTAAATCTCCTTTTTCGCGTGCTTCTGCAATGGCTTTACTGGCAGCCGGGCGATCAACAGATTTCATTTGATGCAGTTCTTGCTGCATTTTATCAAAGGTTTCCTGGGTTACATAATTTGTTCCTGACATAATCGTTGGATTGGTGTTGACAAAAAAAAGACAACGCCTCGGCATATTCCAAAGCGTTGCAGTTATAAACAAAAATAACAAAAACAGATAATTATTGAACGTCCAGACCTAATTTTTCCAAAATAACGCGGGCCATTTTTTGGGGAGATTCTTTTGTATAGCCTGCGATGTGTGGAGTAACAATCACTTGAGCATGTTGCATTAACCGGTCAAAAATAACTCGTTCTTCGGAATTGAATGATGAAGGCTTTTCGTTTTCAAGTACATCTAATCCGGCACCTGAAATCATCCCACTATCCAACGCATGCAACAAGGATGAAGTATTAACAATTGATCCGCGTGAAGTATTTATCAATACCGGACGGTGTTTCAACGCGCGAAAAAAATCATCATTTACAAGATGGTGGGTTTCAGGTGTATAAGGCAAATGTAAACTGATGACATTTGCTTCTTCCATGATTTCATTGAGAGATGAAGCTTTGATGGTTCCGATGGATTCAACCGCCCGATATTTATCATAGACAAGCACATTCATTCCAAACGCGGATAATAGCTTACCCATTTCAGAACCTGTGTTGCCATAACCAATCACACCTGCGCTTTTACCTTCTAATTCAATTCCTCTGTTTTGATCACGCAACCATAGGTGTTGCAACAGTCCCGACTGAGATGCATGGATGTTTCTTACCAGATTCAATAACAATCCGATTGCATGTTCTGCAACCGCACGACGATTACCCTCCGGACTACTTATACATCTGATTCCTTTGGCTTCAGCATATTTCACATCTATATGTTCCATTCCACTGCCCAATCGGGCTATCCATTTGAGTTGAAGGGCACGATCCATTAAATTTTGATCGATGGGAATATGGGTGGAAACTACCAATCCGGTACAGGTTACAATTTCAGATTCCAGTCGGAGGTAAGTCATATCCGGAACATACCGATAAGCAATCCCTTTTGTGTCAAGCACTTCAAGAAAAAGCGGATGGATGGGTGCCGTTATCAGTATCATCTTTAATAAGAGGCAATCATGCTGATTTCAACATTCACATTACGTGGCAACCCTTTCACGGCAACGGTTTCACGGGCAGGGTAATCAGACTCGAAATATTGTCCGTACACCTGATTCACTTCGGCGAAATGCTCCATGCCGCTCAGGAAAATGGTTGTTTTGACTACATTTTTAAAACCAATCCCTTCTGATACTAAGATAGATTTAAGGTTCTTCATCACCTGATGGGTTTCATCCGAAATAGACGAGTTGATCAGGGTTTCAGTATCAGGGACCAAAGCAATTTGACCGGAAATGAACAATAGGTCGCCGGTTCGTACAGCTTGGTTGTATGGACCAATGGGTGCGGGCGCTTCATTCGTTTGGACAATTTTTCTTTCCATACTATTTTTTTGGATTTAGCAAAGTTATCTTATTTGTCAGGTTATTTTTGTGAAAATTATTGATATGCGCATTGCACTTATTTCAAATGATCTTTTACACAACGAACTTTTAGAAAGAATCAAGAATGTTGAATGGATAAGAATAAATGCATTGGAAGAATGGTCCTTACATCCAAGTGCAGCGGCCTTGTTTGTACTGGATGAAAATGCAATTTTAGGGGATTACTCACTTATCAAAAAACCGGTACTCATACATAGTGTGGTTGAAACTTTAGAAGCATACCACCATCCGGATAATGTTGTCCGAATCAATGCCTGGCCTGGCTTTTTAGATCGGAATCACTGGGAGGTTTCTGGAACACACCAAAATTTTCACAAAGAATTTGAAGCTGAAGCCGCGGTAAAATTAAACTGGATTCCTGATGAACCAGGATTCGTTACAGCTCGTGCCATAGCTATGATCATTAACGAAGCTTATTTTGCAAAAGCTGAGGGAGTAAGCGAATCAGCCGATATTGATATTGCACTTAAGTTGGGAACCAATTATCCTTGGGGTCCATTTGAATGGGCAAAAAAAATCGGAGAAAAAAACATTCTTGCGCTATTGAAAAAATTATCTGAAAGAGATACCATTTACCAACCTTGCGCTGAATTGGAAAAATCTGCTCGAGCATGAGTACTATTTTATGTATTGACACCGCCTTGCCCTTAGCATCTGTAAGCATTTCACAAAATGGCAATTTATTGTCAGAAAGAATCAGCGATGAACAAAAAGATCATGCAAGCTTTCTGCATCCTGCCATCCGTTCAATTTTACAAGAAGTGCAAATTGAATTACAAGATATAGATGCAGTTGCTGTAACGATCGGACCGGGGTCCTATACCGGATTGAGGGTTGGACTG
>JBILCT010000165.1:0-3848 GCA_044353025.1 Ferruginibacter sp.
TAGTAAACCGAATATCTGTCCACGTTCAATAGACAGACTCACACCATCCACTGCCTTTTGTGTGGAAAATTGTTTATGAACATCAATGAGTGAGAGCATTTCCATAAAACGGAATTGATTCGTGCAAATGTAGATGAATATGTATTGTAGTTGTTGATGATGCTATCCGGTAAATGTTAAAGCTATTTGCTTTGCAACCCGATCTCCATCCATGGCGGCGCTTACAATTCCTCCGGCATATCCTGCACCCTCACCACATGGATAAAGATTGTTGATTTGCGGATGATGAAGTGATGTGAGATCCCGCGGTATTTTAACCGGACTGGAAGTTCTACTTTCTGTTGCAACTAGAATGGCTTCATTGGTAAGATAACCTTTCATTTTTTTACCAAATGCTTGTATGCCACTGACCAATCGTTGATGCACAAAATCGGGTAGCACCTCTTTCAATGAACATGGTTGAAGTCCGGGTAAATAGGAGTTTTCTGGCAATGTAGCAGAAGATTGATTGGCACAGAAATCAGCTACTCGTTGTGCCGGTGCTACTAATTTTCCACCTCCTGCTTTGAATGCTGATTGTTCAACCAGTTGTTGAAACTGAAGGAAATGAAGTTCCTCGTGAATAGTCTGATTATTTTTCTTCAGGTATGGCATTACCTCATCCGATTCAATCTGTACAACCATGCCGCTGTTGGCAAATGGATTATTTCGTTTGGATGGACTCCATCCATTAACTACAAGTTCACCTTCCGCTGTAGAGGCAGGAGCTATGATTCCACCCGGACACATGCAAAAGGAGAAAACACCTCGTTTATTGACCTGGTGTACTAAACTATACGCAGCAGGTGGCAGCAAGGCATCTCGGGTGGCACAATGATATTGAATTTGATCAATTAAAGTTTGCGGATGTTCGATGCGAACGCCTAGTGCAAAGGGTTTCGCTTCAATGGTCCATTTTTTTTGAACAAACAGTTGAAAAATATCTCTGGCAGAGTGACCGGTAGCGAGGATACATGCATCTCCTTCAAAGACGGATCCATCATATGTTTTGATTGATTTGACTTTTCCATCCATTTCTATAAAATCCACTACCCTGGCATTGAAATGTACTTCACCACCGCATTCCAGTACCATTTCACGCATACGGGTGATAATCTGAGGAAGTTTATTGGTTCCGATATGGGGATGAGATTCGTAGCGGATTTTTTCTTCTGCTCCGAAATGAATGAAAGTATCTAGTATACGATGAATTTCTCCGCGTTTATTGCTTCGGGTATATAATTTACCATCGCTGTAAGTGCCAGCGCCACCTTCGCCAAAACAATAATTACTATCGGGGTTTACAACCCCTTCTTTATTCATGGCTGCCAAATCTCTTCTTCGTGCTCGAACATCTTTTCCTCTCTCCAGAATAATGGGTTTAATGCCCATCTCAAGCAAAGAAAGTGCGGCAAATAGTCCGGCAGGACCAGCACCAATAATGAGTACTTGCTTTTGGGATGAGCGCACATTTTGATAACGTATATGCGCTGAAACATCTGGATTGAATGGTTCATTTACATAAACACGGAGTGCAAGCTGAATAAACACTTGTTTACCTCTCGCATCAATTGATTTTTTTTGGATCTGGTAGCCGCTAATGTCTTCATTACGACAGCCAAGCTTTTGTTTGATGGCAGTATTAACTGCATCCGGCGTTTCAGCGACTGATGGAAGTAATCGAAGTTGAATGGTTTGAATCATCGGATACAGGTAGTCAATGTGACATCAACTTAAAAGGGAAGATCATCCGTATCACCGGTAGAAGTGAAAGTATCCAATGGTTCCATGTATTCGTTATCAATAGGAGCGGAAGTATCTGAGGATTTAAGCAGTTGCTCTATTCTCCAGGCATCCAAATTGGTGATATAGTTGGTTCTTCCTTCTTTTTCCCATTTTGTACCCTTGATATTAAAATACACTTTTACTTGATCTCCCATGGAGATGCGGTCCAGGATCATGGTTTTATCTTGTACACATTGGAATTTTACATAATTCACAATTGACCGCCCATTGATTTGTTCTGTTTTTTCCAGCACAAACTCTCTTGTTTTAAAACTTTCCGTGCGTTGAACTGTGTCGAATTTAGCCACTAAAGTACCCGTCATTTCATAACTCATAAATATTGCTTTTATATTCCTTCAAAGGTAGGAGTATTGTTATAAATGTTAGAATGAAGCAGGCATTTCGATATGCAAGAATATTCTTTTAAAAAAACTGAAAAAAAACATGGTATAAAATAAAATTGACTTAATTTGAACGCCCCACAGAATTTCAAAAGAAATCTATTTGCGAGAAACTTACGATTGTATTTTTTTTCAATAAAAAAAATTTTTTTTCTAACATTCTGTGACGATATTCGCCGTCCTCTAAAAAACAAATAACTCAAAACATTATCTGCTAATCCACAAGGGAACATGGACAAAACGTTTGAAAAAGTTTGGCAAAATTGTCTGGAGATTATCAAGGACATCGTGGAATGGCAGCATTTCAAAACTTGGTTTGAACCAATCAAACCGGTGGGTATTCAAGACAAGGTTTTAACCATTCAGGTTCCTAGTCAGTTTTTCTTTGAATACCTAGAAGAGCATTACGTTTCACTCCTTGCCAAAACATTGAAAAGAGAATTGGGCAAAGAAGCCAGACTTGAATACAGAATCATGGTAGACAGTGGCAATGGTAAGAACAAGCCGCTCACCATGCGTGTTCCTGCTCAGGAGTACAAAACATACAATAATGAGATGGACTTTCCGCTTGTTATCAACAATCCGGTTAAAAACCCTTTCATTATCCCCGGTCTGAAAAAGATGCAGATCGACCCGCAGTTGAACAGTTCTTACACATTCGATGCTTTTATTGAGGGCGATTGTAACCGTGTTGCGAGAAGAGCGGGAAAAACGGTAGCTGAAAAACCGGGTTCTACCTCATTTAATCCGTTGGTTATTTATGGCGGCGTTGGATTGGGGAAAAGTCATCTGGCTCAAGCGATTGGAAATGAGGTAAAACGACTTCATCAAAATAAAGTGGTTCTATACGTTGGTTCTGAAAAGTTCATCAATCAATTTATAGATCACAGTAGAAATAACGCTATCAATGATTTTATACACTTCTATCAAATGATTGATGTGCTTATTATTGATGATGTACAATTTTTCAATCGTGCGGAAAAATCTCAGGATGCTTTCTTCTCCATTTTCAATCATTTGCATCAAAGTGGAAAACAACTGATTCTGACCAGCGATAAATCACCCAAAGATTTGGAAGGGGTTCAGGATCGTTTACTCAGCAGATTCCGCTGGGGATTGAGTGCAGATTTGCAAGCGCCTAGTTATGAAACCAAGATTGAAATTCTTGAACATAAAATGCGCAAAGACGGGCTAGACCTTCCAAAAGAGGTAGTTAAATATATAGCATACAACATGAACAGCAATGTTCGTGAATTGGAAGGTGCTTTGATCTCATTGTTGGCACAATCTTCTTTGAACAAAAGGGAGATTGACATGGAATTAACCAAAAAGGTGTTACGTAATTTTGTAAAATCTTCCAGCAGAGAAATTACAATAGACACCATCCAAAAAATGGTTTGCGACTACTTTGATGTGCCTTATGACAAGTTGTTGCAAAAAACAAGGAAGCGTGAAATTGTACAGGCAAGGCAGATTACAATGTTTTTATCAAAAGCTTTCACCAAGAACTCACTGAAAACCATCGGTGAACATTTTGGAGGAAGAGATCATACGACCGTTATTCATAGCTGTCAGACGGTAAAAGATCTGATGGATACGGATAATTTGTTCAAAGAAAGTGTT
>JBILCT010000166.1:0-3809 GCA_044353025.1 Ferruginibacter sp.
CAGCTTTCAAGTTGATATTGTTTCCGAGATCTCAACCTGCAACATCCAACTTGGATGTTCTTTGCTTTGTTGATCGTTTCAAGTTTCAGAATAATGTCATTTCCGCGTTCCCAACCTGTTCGCTAAAAATATCTTTTCAACCAGCTATTGTTCGCAGGAATGATGCCGAATTGTTCAAAATCATTTTTATTCAACACCGTGGTATTAATATACAAACTATCTGGTTGGATGATTTCTTGCTGAATGGCTTCGGTTAGACTATCCAATCGGACGTTCATCACATGCTCATTGATCCAAAATGAAATCATCGTTCGATCGAATAAATCAATCGATAACTGTTGTGCAATTGACTGAACCCAATGTACAGATTGATCCGTACTGCAACCACTTACGATAACCTGTGTTTCATCTGCAGCTAACACAATGAATTGATTTAAGAAGATTCCCACAAATCCTTGCACCTCTTTTCCATGCGCTTTCCATTGAGATAAAAAATCAGCACCAGCCGTTTCAATCAACCGTACTTGATTTAATATGAAAGGGCCAGGTGAAGGATAAATCCAAATACGAGAGTCCGCTGAAAAATGATCAGGTAGGAAAGAGGTTGTTGAAGTATGCATGATTTAGTCGAATAGCCTGTTTTCGATATCCATTTGTTGGTGAAGAATCCTCACAATAAATATGTAGTCTTCATTTTTATTGATTTGATAGAAAACAATATGTGATTTTATCTTTAAACCAAAATAACCTAATCTTATTTGCCCGTAACTTTTACCAGTATTGGGATTGTTCGTGAGAAATTCTAATGCCGAAAAAATTATTTGCACATATTCGTCAGCCTGGTTGATTGACCAATGCCTACGAGTGTATAACCATATATTTTCAAGATCAGTTAATGCAGTATCACTGAAACGATACTTCATTGATTTTCTTTATATTTTTTATGCATTCGAGACAAAAAACTCTTCGAATTGGATGGCTTTGCAACTCCTGACCGCTCACCTTCAATGAGTGCATCTATCAATGCTGTTTTTTTGGTTTCTTCATATTCAAAAAGTCGCAATGCAGTACGCACCACCTCGCTGGCAGAGGTGAATTTGCCCCCTTTAATTTGACTATGAATGAACTTTTCGAAATGATCTCCTAAGAGAATGGACGTATTCTTAGCCATATCGGAATATTTTATGCAAAATACCAATTATTGGTATAGGTTTCAAGTAATTTTTATTTACTCCAAACTCGCTGCCACCAGCTCTGCGATATCCAACACCTGCACGTCATTTTCTTTCTCACGATTTTTTACGCCATCGGTCATCATGGTGTTACAAAATGGACAAGCAGCTGCAATTACATTGGCTCCGGTTGATAATGCCTCATCTGTCCGTTCAATATTGATACGCACCGAGCCCGCCTCTTCCTCTTTGAACATCTGGGCTCCACCGGCACCACAACACAATCCATTACTGCGACAACGTTTCATTTCCACCAAAGCCACATCCATTGCTTCCAACACTTTACGCGGGGCTTCATAGATATTGTTCGCCCTTCCCAGATAGCAGCTATCGTGGTAGGTGATTTTCTTTCCTTTGAAACTGCCGCCTTCCTTCATGGTTATTTTTCCTTCATCAATCAATTGTTGCAGGAAACTTGCATGATGAATCACTTCATAGTTCCCTCCTAAAGCCGGGTACTCATTTTTCAGTGTATTGAAGCAATGTGGACAAGCCGTAACGATTTTTTTGATGCCATACCCGTTTAAGATTTGGATATTCTGATAGGCCATCATCTGAAACATGAATTCATTTCCGGCTCTTCTGGCTGGGTCGCCCGTACACATTTCTTCTTTTCCCAGAATGGCATACTGAATACCAATCTGTTCTAAAATCTGTACAAATGCTTTTGTGATTTTTTGTGCACGCTGATCAAAACTTCCTGCGCATCCTACCCAAAACAGGATCTCGGGTTGTTCGCCTTTTGCCATCCATTCGGCCATTGTTGGAACATGCATATTTGATGATTTTCGGATAAATTAAAGTATGAAATTCGTTTTTGTTTTTCTGAGATAAAGATCAAGATTCTCTTGTCCATGCATCCCGATCGTCCGGACTCAGTTTCCACGGAGCGAAATTATTTTCCACATTACTGAACATCCCATTCCATTCTTGAGGAGCGTTGCTTTCTTCCATGATCAAACTACGGCGCAGTTCGAGGATGATGTCGAGCGGACGAATACTGACCGGACATTCTTCTACGCAGGCCTGACAGCTGGTACAAGCTCTTAATTCTTCCACCGTGATATAATCGTGTAACAATGATTTCCCATCCTCCAGAAAACTTCCGTTTTGATCGATGTTTTTACCTACTTCTTCCAGTCTGTCGCGGGTATCCATCATGATCTTGCGTGGACTTAATTTTTTGCCGGTCAAATTCGCAGGGCAAGCGCTTGTACATCTTCCACATTCTGTACAACTGTATGCGTCCATCAAACTCTTCCAGGAAAGGTCGGTTACGTCACGTGCACCAAATCGGGTAGGAGGAGTTGCATTGGTCGGTGCCAATTCAGGTTGCATCATGTACAGTACTTCGTTTTGAACAGAAGACATATTTTGCATCAAGCCTGCAGGATTCAATCGGGCATAATAGGCATTCGGGAATGCGAGTAGAATATGTAAGTGTTTGCTGTAAGGCAAATAATTTAAGAAAGCAAAGATGCCAAGAATATGTATCCACCAACAGCCCCGTTCAACAGCAACGAGTTGTTCGATAGAAAAATCCTGAAATATCGGAACCAGCCAGCCGGAAACGGCGAATGAACCGGTTTCCGCATAATGCTCCGCTCCTTGAAGTTGAAGGGAGCGGTCTGCCGCGTTCATGATTAAAAACAAACTCATCAAAATAATTTCAGTCACCAAAATGAAATTGGCATCAGATCTGGGCCAGCCATCCAAATCTTTACTCAGAAATCGACTGATTTTTAAAACATTTCGACGAACTAAAAAAACGATGCAAACCAATAAAACGCCCAATGCCAACCATTCGAAACTGTTGATGAGGAAACTATAAAAAGAACCGAGTGGACTTAAAAACAGTCTGTGCGTTCCCAAGATGCCGTCTAATAAAATTTCCAGCACTTCGATATTGATGATGATAAATCCGGCATAGATGATGAGGTGCATGATGGCCACCGGCATATTTCTGAACATTTTTTTCTGTCCAAGTGCGAGAAGAATCATGTTCCTCCAACGTAAGTTCGGTTGATCGTTGAGTGATTCGTCTGCTCCCAATAGAATATTGCGACGAATCTTTCCTATGTTTCTTGAAAAAAGCCAAATTGCCACTCCGGTAGCCACCAAAAATGCAGCTTGTTGTATAAATTGCATGGGTAATAAAAATTGGAATACTAAGGTAACGGATTTGTCCGGTTTAGGTTTTCCAATTTGATAAAAAAATACAGATGCTTAACCAAGAAACCGCAGAAAAGAAGATTCGACGCATGGCGTTGGAAATCGCTGAAAGAAATTTTGACAAGTCATCCTTGATTATTGTAGGCATTCGCGAAAATGGAGTCCATATTGCGCGTAAACTATCTGACTACCTTCCGGAAAATTTTTCGGGTAAAGTTAGTTTGATTGAATGCACTATGAATAAAAGAATGCCATCAGAAATTTCGTTCGATCAAAACATAGATTGGAATGATCAATCGGTTGTGTTGGTAGATGATGTATCAAACAGTGGAAGAACATTGTTGTATGCACTGAAGCCACTGTTGGAAAAGTATCCCGCTCAAATTGAAACCTTGGTTTTGGTGG
>JBILCT010000167.1:0-3793 GCA_044353025.1 Ferruginibacter sp.
TCATGTTTATACGATAGCGACCTTCTTTTGCATGTTGGAACTTGATACTGAAAGAGGAGTTTGTAACCGGATTAGGGTAAACACTTGCTTCAACCGGCAAGGTAGCAGCAGGGATTACCTGATTGTTCAACACGCTGCCTGCTTGTTTTGCAAACAACAAATTAGCATTGGCGAAATCAGAGATATTGAAACGGGTGTTAGAACCTGCGATTTTGCTGACTTTTAAATCAGACATGGAAAGTTTGTAGTAACCGTCGAACAAATTCGCACTGGCGATAATCACTTCTCCTTCGTCGTTCACTGCCGCTGCGTTTGTGGTATAACCGGCAGGAAGACCCTGAATCATACCTTTGTAGGTGGCGATACGTGTTGCAGGATCGATTACGAATACGTGATGGTTTGCAGAGATTACGTGTAATTTTCCATAAGCATCCGCGATCAAATCTCCACCCCAGCTGGTGCACTTATTGTGAATAGAAACCGCTGAATTTGCGTCTGCGTCAATGATGTTTCCGAGGTCTACAATCTCTGTTCGCTTACCCGTAGTAAAGCTGTAAAAATGATTACCATCATTACTCATGGCATATCCCATTCCATCTGCACCAATCACCATGCGCGTGATGTTTGCCGCTTCATCATAAGGATCCGTGGTACGACCGGCATTGATGAAAGACTTGGTGTAGAAAGTTGGTGTTGTTTCCGAACTGTTCAGATCCAACCAACGCAGTTCATTGTTCTTCATTGGAACAAAGAATAATTTGTTGGTGCGTTGATCATATGCAGCAGCAGCTACCAAACTTCCTGTAGGGTAAGCCGTGTTGGTGAAAATATTGTCGGTTGCAAAACTGGTTTGATTGCGTGAAGTGTTGCCGTTAACATCTTTGATCACGAAATCTGTTTTGCTGCGTTCAAATAAAGTTTTAACCACTTCGCCGGTATTAATATCCACCTGACGGATATTCATCCAAACGAAATCCTGATTACCATCTCCGGTAATTGCATACGTGGTACGATTTTGTTGTGCCTGAGCAAAAACTGTTCCGGCAAGCAAGGTTGCGGTAAGTAAAAGTTTGTTGTTCATAGTGGGGTTGCTTTTAAAATTTAGTTGGTAATGATCGCTTCGAGTTTCGAATGTACGAATACCGACTGAAAAAAACAAAGGATTTTCGTGGGTATTTTTTCTGTTTAAGTTGATCTCAATCTTGCTTTACGAATGATATTTGATCAAGCCATCCATGGGATCCTTCAAAACCTTACCCAGTTTGAGTTCGTAAGAGGTGCAAAGCAATTTCAACACATCCCGAAACCCATAGGCCACATTTCCGGTGAAATGGATAGGCAACGACCAGCTTTCGCGGTATTTATAGATGTGTTGGAAAAAGAAATCATTGAAGGCATCTTCGATGATGTTTTCAACCATAAAATGCCCTCTTTCCTCTATCAAAAATTTTACAAATCCGGCCAGATATCGATTGGGCAGGGGTTGACGGTAAACAGCTTCTAAAATTTCCTCCTTGGAAGTTGGAAACATCGAATGAAATTTGTCCATCAGTTCTGGTTCAAAAGTTCCGTAAAGCACATGTTGAATCACTTTTTTCCCCAAATAAGCCCCGCTTCCTTCGTCCCCTAAAATAAAACCCAAACCCGGACTATTTTTTACGATTGATTTCCCATTGTAAAAACAGGAGTTGGATCCGGTTCCGAGAATGCAAACGATTCCTTTCTCTTTTCCGCACAAAGCACGGGCCGTCCCCAGCAAATCCGTTTCAACCTGAATCTTTTTTGTTTTTGGAAAAATTCCTTTCAACATTTTACGAATCATGACTCGATTGGCCGGATCGGCGCAACCTGTTCCGTAAAAATGAATCTCATCCGGAAGCGTATTTTTTAATTTAGGCAAAAGTTCTTTCCCAAGGATGATGGCCATTTCGGAGGCATTTAAAAAATAGGGTGACAAGCCTTGAGTCGTCACTTTCTTTTTTGCTTTTCCGGAAACGAGCGTCCAGGTTGTATTGGATGAGCCGCTGTCGGCAATCAAGATGTTCGCCATAAAATAAATTTGTGGTTAAAATTAATGAGAAATAACCATGTTTGTTCAGGTGCTTTGCAGACTTACCTTTGGGCTCATTTTAAAATCAATCCATCATGTCCGATAAACGTAAAATATCTTATTCCCTTCCATTCTTCATCAGTCTGTCTGTTGTAATAGGCATGTTTGTTGGATTTCGTTTGCGCGATGGGTTTCCGGATGCTCCTTTTTTTCCAAGAAAAACAGTATCCCCGGTTCAAGAGGTTTTACAATTGATTGAGAATAATTACGTGGATGAGGTATCCACGAGAACCATTGGTGATTCTGCCATAGAAGCATTGTTGACGAAATTGGATCCGCATAGCATTTACATACCCCCTGCAGAACTTTCAGACATCAATGATGAAATACGTGGTCAGTTTTATGGTATTGGAATTGAGTTTGCAATCTACCATGATACCGTGCAGGTTTTACAGGTTTTGAATGATGGTCCGGCATACAAAGCCGGATTAAAAGTGGGGGATCAAATTTTGAAGGTCGGCAAAAAAAAAGTTTCGGGTGTACTTGTGATAGAGGATTCTTTGCGTAGTGTACTTCGAGGAAGATCCCAAGCGCCCGTCAACATTCAATTACTGCGCGCAAACAAATTGATCAATGCGCAAGTTAAAAGTGGTATGATCACAATCAACAGCGTGGAATCAGCCTACATGATCAATCAGAAAACGGGTTACATCCTTTTAACCAAATTCACCACGGAAACTTACCGTGAATTTATGGAAGCGCTGACTGATCTTAAAAGTAAAGGAATGGAAAACCTCATCTTTGATCTGCGTGGCAATGGCGGCGGTATACTTTCTGAAGCCGTGGATATTGTCGATGAATTTTTATCCGGTGACAAACTCATCACTTACACAGAAGGTAAACATCAACCTAAAAAAGAATATCGTTGCAGAAGAGAGGGACAATTTGAAACCGGAAAGCTGATGGTTCTTTGCGACGATGAGAGTGCCAGTGCCAGTGAGATTGTTTTGGGAGCATTGCAAGATTGGAAACGAGCCACCTTAGTTGGAGAAAGAAGCTTTGGAAAAGGATTGGTTCAAGAGCAATACGACCTGCAAAACGGAGGAGCGCTTCGTCTGACAGTGGCCAGATATTTTACACCGATTGGAAGGAGCATTCAACGTCCATATAAACAAGATCGTGAGACCTATTTTTCCAAACATGACATGAATGATTCTTTGGCGCAGGGTGGAATTCGTCCGGATGTAAAGGTTGATAGAAGTACAATGATATTTGCAGATTCAACAGGCAGATTTTCGGAATTTGAAAAATTGAAAGAATGGTCTTACCGTTATGTACAATCGCATCCTGAGTTGGCTGAACGTTTCAAAGATGCGGAACAATTGGATCAAAAACTTTCAATCACACCAACAGATTGGAATGGAATTTTACCTCAACCACAAAATAAATTGACGGAAAGCTACCTGAATCAACAGGTGAAAGCTTTTATTGGCGGAATGATTTTAGGGAAATCAGAATTCTACCCTATCCAACATAAACAGGACCTGTATGTGCAGGAAGCTTTGAGACAGCTGAGTAAATGATTCAGCGAAATCATCATTAAACGTCTCATTTCATCCATGAATTAATCATGGGGTAGAACCCGCATTTCCCAATGCAATAAATTTCTACCTTTGGCCGAAATAAAAATCACATGTGGCTGAACAACATCTTAGAAACTATCGGCAACACCCCGCTGATCAA
>JBILCT010000168.1:0-3785 GCA_044353025.1 Ferruginibacter sp.
TGTTTGGGAGGCAATCTGTAACAACTCCATTTATCAATCCACAAGACGGCAGAATGCGTCCAACCTTTGTAGAAGGTTTCGTATTTAATCACACCAATCAATCAGCATTTCATATGCAAGCTGGTTGGATATATGCGTTGTCTGTAAGAGGCACTCAAATATTTGAATCTGTTGACCGTTCTATCGGCTTGTATCCGCAAGGAGTGCAGCCCGATGGGTTGCGTTCTGCTTATCACAATAACATCCAATCAAAAGGGATTTTTTGGACATCCGTAGAAAAAAAATTCAATGATGGGTCAACGATACAAGCATGGAACCAATGGGTAGAAAATCTATTTAATGTTGCACTGATTCAAGCAGATGTGGTTTTAAAGAAAACCCAGCAACATCCATGGATATTATCTGGTCAATTCATTCGACAAGATGCTATTCATGCGGGTGGTAATCTTAATCCCACACATACTTATATAATGAAGGGAACTGGTGCAAATGCTTTTGGATTTCGACTAAAGCGAAATGCTCAACACCATGAATTCGCCTTATCCTACACAAGAATTACAAAAAAGGGCAGATTGCTTTTACCAAGGGAATGGGGGAGAGATCCTTTTTTTACGTTCATGTCAAGAGAGCGTAATGAAGGTTATGGAGATGTGCATGCTTTTCGAATTCATTGGCAAAAAAATCAACTCAAGCCCCACCTTATGATATCCTTGGATGCAGGATATTATAAGTTGCCGGACGTAAATCATGTGTTGTTGAATAAATATGGGTTTCCTTCTTATGCTCAATCAAATATTGATATCAGATATAAGTTCCAAAAAAGATGGGAAGGTTTGGAAGCTCAGTTGTTATTGGTTGGAAAAAAGCGAATCGGAAACAATTACGAAAACAATCGATTTGTATTGAATAAAGTAGACATGATCTTGTATAACTTTATCTTGAACTATACATTCTAAGCATGCATTTAACACCAGAACTTGAGTCTATATTTGAACCGGAACTGGTTCGTGAAATTATCCAATTTGGCGACTACCGAAGTTTTGATGAAGGTGAAATCATCATGGATTATGGAAAGTATATTCGATTCATGCCTTTGATTGTGAAAGGCACGGTGAAAGTTTTACGCAAAGACGAACAAGGAAAAGAGTTGTTGTTGTATTATCTGAGTGGAAGTGAAAGCTGTTCCATGGCATACAGTTGTTGCATGGAATCGAAAAAAAGTGAGGTAAAAGCCATTGCGGAAGACGCCGTCACCTTGATCGCGATTCCTCAATTAAAACTAGATGAATGGATCTGCAGATTTCCAAGCTGGAAGCAATATATCCTAAGGTCATTCAATGAGCGTTTTAATGAAATGCTGAAATCAATTGAAAGCATCGCGTTCCATCGATTGGATGAACGTCTGCTTCATTACCTGCGCGAAAAACAACGCATTTCAGGATCATCCGTGATCAAATCATCCCACCATCAAATTGCAGAAGAGCTGGCCACTTCAAGGGTTGTCATTTCCCGTTTGCTCAAACAACTGGAGAATGATGGACTTATTTTGTTATATCGTAATGAGTTGAAAATCATGAAACCGCTTTAAAAGCAATCGATGACTTCATTCCATCAAAATTGATTTTTGTAAAACAAAGGCTCCGCCTTTTTCCAATAAGCTGAAAATGATCCATAGTATCCGGTAATGGAAGGAAACAGTAAGTTTCTTTTTTCACGCTGACCGATGTAATGTTGGTTGGTTGGATGATCGATAAAATGAAAGGTGGTGTTTGGAAAAATAGATCGCAAGGATTCAAAACTGCCGCAATAACACTCGATGCCGTGAATTTGCTTCGATAAATCCAAAATGAAATTCAATACTTTTTCTGACACCGGAAACTCTTCGAAATGCTTAGGTTCTAATAACAGAATACGTTTCCCGGACTCACCCGTATGCCAGCTTGGATCCAGCTGAAATGAATCATACAGAAAAATATTTTCTGCATGAGGATCCGATTCGATTTGTGTTTCCGGCAAAGTCGTTTTCGGCATGAAATCATCGGTTGCTTTCATGCAATCCGGCAAACTTATTTCATAGAGTTGTTCATAACTCACATCCAAAAAGCTGTTTACCTGTTTCGATTTCGTGTATTGGTTAACGTTATCTTGGTTCATGATATATTGCTTCGAAGAAAAACTTCCTGCCACCCATTGCCAACTCAACATATTGCTGGCTGGATCGCCATCCAGCAGATGGTAATACATCCATTGAGCGGGTTGTTTCCAATGGGCATGACCGATATTGCAAGTCAATGCGGCTATGTACATGCGCATATGATTGTGTAAATAACCGGTTTCGTAAAATTCATTGATTGCTGTATCAATGGCATGTATGCCTGTTTTCGCTTGAACGATGGCGCCTGGTATCTGATGATGCTGTACGTTTTGCTGCGGATGTTTCAAGTCTGAGAAAATTTCGTCTCCTTTTGCCTCCCATACGCGTTGAAAATAATTTCTCCAGCACATCTCGCGGAAAAATGGCAATACGGCCTGATGCGGATAACGGGATAACAGTTGCTCGGCAATTTCTCGTAAATGAATCACACCTCTACTGATATATGGCGATAAACGACTTACGGCACCATCCGTATAATTTCTGGATTTACCATATTTCAATGGGTTCACCGATTGAACACGTTCAAGGATTTGGTTGATTTCAACCGGAAAATCGGATTGTTCAAACATCATGATTTTTTATTTTTTGATCTCCTGCATCGCTCGCTGCAATATTTAACTTCGTCCCATACCTTCTCCCATTTTTTTCGCCATTCGTATTCCAATCCACACACCGTACATGTTTTGACAGGAAGCTGTCCTTTCTTTTTGTTATTACTCATACGGAGATGATGTTTTTTTCTGAAAGATATCTCGTAGTTAGTGCGTTCCCCTCGCGTACGTTTTTATATGCTACAACATCACAGAGCAGGCAGAGATGATCGCCTCCATCCATACGTTCAATCACATTTAATTTAACCCAGGCAAGCGCATCAGATAAAACCGGAAACCCATTCCATGTTTCCAATAATTTTCGTTTTTCCAGTTTGGACATTTTGTTTACCTTTTTTCCACTCTGCTTTCCCAGAAGTCTTACCAGATTGGCTTGTTCTTCAGCGAGATATTGTAAAACAAATGTTGGATTGACTTCCAGATTATCGAATGACTTTGTATTTTGATACACCGCCACCAAAATGCGTTTGGGCTTCATAGAAACAGGAACCACGTAGGTGGCGATATTCATGTTCGCACCGGTTGCCCCGATGGTAGCATAACTATACACCGGTTGATCGACTCTATTCCAGGGTTTTTGCATCATTCAATTGATTTAGATAGGTTTCTGCTTTTTGAAACAACTGACTTTTTTTATTTGAATCCATTTTATCCAGCGACCTAACAAGCATGCTTAGTCGATGATTTTTTAGAAAGAAATTTCTCTCTTTGTTCATGAAATACCAGAATAATGCATCCCATAGATCTTGCCAATCTCCTTTTGGAAAATCTCCCATTTTCATCAAGTAGTTGCTTCCGCTGAAATATGGTTTGGTGGTGATCATTCCGCCATCTGCAAACTGACTCATCCCATATACATTCGGCACCATCACCCAGTCGTATGCATCCACAAACAAACTCATGAACCATTCATAGGTTTGATTGGGATGAAAACGATGGAGCAGCATCGCATTTCCCAACACCATCAATCGCTCGATATGATGTGCATATCCGCTCTCTAAGGTTTTTTTAATGGTATG
>JBILCT010000169.1:0-3779 GCA_044353025.1 Ferruginibacter sp.
CCGAGACATTATCCGGCATCGTTTATTGTCCGGGTAGCATCAATCTTCGTCCTTTCGAAAGAATCAAGCCCATTGATTTTGCAAACGATTACCAACTGCAAGTGATTGGTGCAATCAAAATCATACAAACTGTACTTCCTAAATTAAAAAACAGCGGACAAGCATCGATCGTATTGTTTTCGACGGTTGCAGTACAAACCGGATTTCCTTATCATGCACAAGTATCCTCGTCCAAGGGTGCTATAGAGGGTTTAACCAAAGCGCTTGCTGCAGAGTATGCACCAAAAATTCGCGTGAATGCGATTGCGCCATCTCTGACAAATACCCCGCTTGCAGATTCTTTATTAAATAGTGAGCAAAAACTAGAGGCGAATGCGATGCGTCATCCGCTTAAACGTATCGGTTCTGCTGAGGATTTAGCCAATATGGCTACGTTTCTGCTTTTAGAAAAAGCAAGTTGGATGACTGGACAGATTTTGCATGTGGATGGGGGAATTTCATCCATCAAACTTTAATTTCCCTTGGAGCAGAACGATTTGGACAGAATCATTGAAATGGCTTGGGAGGATCGAACACCCTTTGAGGCCATTCAGATACAATTTGGTTTTTCAGAATCTGATGTGATTGCCTTGATGAGGAAAACGCTGAAAAGAAGCAGTTTTAATCTATGGCGAAAGCGTGTCAACAGTGGCGTTAGTCAAAAACATGCCAGGATAAGAAATCAGGCAATCAGTCGATTCAAATGTTCTCGTCAAAAAACCATTTCGCTGAACAAGATCAGTAAACGATGAAATGATGAAGCCAATTTTAGCCTTAATTATATGGCATCTTTTTTCAGCTAGATAATTGAATTTGCTTTTTTGAATTTTAATCCGAAATACTTGTTGACACTAACAAAGCATGGATTCTTTAACGATTAGAGTCTTATCAAATAATTTTTCCGCAAACTTTTAATTTGTTTCTCAACGCAACAACTGATACGCAATCCAACTACACAAATAAGCCAGTCCGGTCATGTACACCATTTGAATCAACGGCCATTTCCAGCTGTGCGTTTCCCGCTTTACCACGGCCATCGTACTCATACACTGCATGGCTAATACATAGAATAACAACAGCGACATACCGGAAGCAAGTGTATACACTTTCTTTCCATCCGGCCAGGTGGCCGCGCTCATCTTCTCCCGCAATTTCTCACTGTGTTCATCTGCATCTTCTCCCGCACTATACAACGTCGCCATAGTTCCAACAAATACTTCACGCGCCGCAAATGATGTGATCAACGCAATGCCAATCTTCCAATCAAAACCCAACGGACGAATCACGGGCTCAATCCACCTTCCAACCTGTCCGGCATACGATGTTTGCAATAGCATATTCTTCTCCTCCACCTTTAATTGCGTTTGCTCGTTTTCGTTCGCATTACTAATTGCTTGTGCATAACGATCTTTCACTGCCTGCATTTTTTCTTGCTGACCGTGATTACTCAAAAACCATAATAAAATACTGATAACCAATATCACCTTCCCCGCATCCAAAACAAAAATTCTCGCCTTCTCATACATGGTATAAAACAAATTTTTCCAGCGTGGACTCCGGTATATAGGTAGCTCCAAAATGAAAAAGCTACGCTCCGTAGAATGTATAAACCACTTTAATACCCATGCTACCAACATCGCCATTAAGGTTCCAAACAAGTAAAGAAACATCATGACCAATCCTTGCAAACTGATGAACCCTAAATATCTAACAGGAGGTATTACCAGTCCAGTTAAAATCACATAAACCGGTAAACGTGCACTGCAACTCATCAATGGAGTTACCAATATCGTGAGTAATCTCTCTTTTCTATTTTCAATACTTCTTGCCGATAAAATTGCAGGCACAGCACAAGCAAGTCCACTAATCATCGGCATCACACTCTTTCCGTTCAATCCCACTTTACGCATCAGCTTGTCCGTTAAAAAACTGATTCTGGCCATATATCCGCTATCTTCTAGCGCAGTTATCAATCCAAATAAAATCATGATCTGCGGAACAAAAACAAAAATACCACTCAAACCAGACAGAACACCATTCACTAATAAATCAGTGAGCCAATGCGCAGGAAGCCATTGTAATAATTGGTTGTTGCTGACATTAAAAAACCACTCTATCCAATCCATCGGGTATGTTGCCAGCCAATCTACACACTGAAACAACAAGAATAAAACCAACAACAAAATCACATATCCAGCTTTACGATGCAGTAATATATTATCGAGCTTTTCTGTGATCAGTGAACGTTTAAGCGGGTCAGACTCCACAACAACCTGTTGCATAATATGCTTGATGCGGGCATATCGCTGCATGATTTCCTCCGCCTGTGTTTTAATTGAATTGAACTTATATTGTTTGATCCATTGTTCAAGTTGATGGCGTTCATTTGAATCTTGAATCAGTGCGTTTCCGTTGATCAAATAATGAATGGCCCGATAATCTGTATAATCAGGATGTTCCAACTGCATGGCACGAATGGGCTCCGGTGCGAGCATCACATTGTAAATAAAATCAGGCCGACGCGCTTGATTATTTTGTTGTATAGTTTGATCCATCACCTTTTTCAAGTGCTCAATCCCTTTGTGTTTTCTGGGATTTACGGGAACAATAGGAACACCCAACTCGCGCTCCAAGCCCGCAATATCAATTTGAATCCCTTGTTTTGCTGCCAGATCATTCATCGTTAACGCCACCACAACCGGAAACTTAAGATCCAATACTTGGGTACAAAACAATAAACTTCTGCGAATATTACTGGCATCCATCAACAATACAACCAGACCCAATGGATGTGTTGAATCTTTTTTTAACAACTCCTGATAAGCCACCCATTCATCTGCCCTCCGCGGATAAATGCTATATGTACCGGGTAAGTCGAGCAACTCCACTTCTACTGTAGAGGATAATTTAAACTGTCCGATTTTCTTCTCTACCGTAACTCCCGGAAAATTTCCGACCTTTTGCTTAAGACCGGTCAGCTCATTAAATAACGAACTCTTTCCGCAATTTGGATTGCCTACAAGCGCTATGTTAATCTTTTGATTCAACGATTGATTTAAGATGGCAAAATTACAGCGAATCACATGGTATTCATTACGAAATAAAGAAATAGACATCAGAGAAATCAATCTATTTCTTTGATTTCAAACAAAACGATTCTACCCAATCCTTATGATTGCTAAATTTGGTAATGAAAAAAACAATCCTCTTTCTATCATTGGTTTTTCCGACCTGCTTAGCGGCTCAATCAGACAAATCAATATATAAAAGTATAAAGTCAACCATATCCATATTGGCTGACGACGAAATGGAAGGAAGAGAAACGGGTACGGAGGGCGAACGCAAAGCAGGCTTTTACGTCATAGAACAGTTTCGAAAACTTGGACTAAAACCAACGGGAACGGCGAATCAGTTTACACAGCCTTTCATCGTTAAACAAGGGTTACAAATATTGCAATTTACCCGCTTTAAAATTGGCGATCGTCATTTCAAGTTGCACGAAGATTTTTTTCCATTGCCATATAGCAATCAAGATTCTTTTGAGCTCAAGCAAGGAACCGATCAATGTTTGATGGTTGATTTATACCCTTTGACAGAAAGCTTGAAAAGCAACCCGCATGCTGATTTACAAGAATTGGTTTATCAACGATCCAAATTATTGGCTGATAATTACCCCGGACACTTGATCATTTATTATCAAAGTCAGGAATCTAGGGAGGTTTTTTCTTTTGATGAAACGG
>JBILCT010000170.1:0-3777 GCA_044353025.1 Ferruginibacter sp.
GGAAAAATAATTGATACATTCCCTTGGACCATTGTGATCATCATAGCTGGAAACATAATCACTGTAATAGTTATTTGGACGAACAACGAACAAATAAAGTCCTGGTCTTCCAGGAACAAACGCACCTCTTAGTCTGCTGTACGGAATTTGTCGATTGTACATCAAATTTGTACCCTGTCCGTAATCATTCAAAAATTGTCCTTCAATGACCAATGGATTGAATTCAATATTCGCATAGACCAATACCGGATTGTCAGAAGGTCCTTCTACGACCTTATAACATTGCATTTGTATGGAAGGAGAGCCATAATTGTAGATGTATTTTCTTCCTTGTTTGCTCCTCATGGAGTCATTCAATACGGAGAGAAAATGGATGGTATCAAATGGTTGAAAGCTCCCATTGCCTTGGTCCACATTAAAATGTAAACTCAAGGTGTCTGATACATATCGTTCGCAGGGTTCGGGGTATTCACGGCATTTGTAGGATGGGGATATAATCGTGCAGGCAACAATAAAAGCGATCCAGCCGATGGGTTGTTTCCAATGAGTCATAGCTTACCAATTTAAACAATAAAAAAAGTAGGATTCAAATCCAGTATATTAGAATCAAATGCTAGTCAAAAAAGTTAGCATTTACATGTATTCAGACATTTACCCGAAGAAATCTGTTGCATCATCCGCTAATTTTTTCCAATTGCTTCATCCAAACGGTGAATGGTTTAGGCAGTGGCGCCTCGACTTCTTGTGCATGGCCTTGTTGATCGGTGAAATTGAGTTGAAATGCATGGAGTGCCAGCCTGTCAATGACCGGTCTTTCTTCCAGTTCATGAATACTCAACTTATATTTTTTTTTGATCTCAGACAACATCAAAGGTTTTCCATCTCCGTATAATGGGTCGCAAGCCAACGGATGACCAATGTGTTTGCTATGTACCCTGATCTGATGCGTTCTTCCTGTATGCAATTGAAACTTGACCAATGAATAACGTGAATTACCCGCTACCACACGGTAGCCGGTTTGCGATGATTTTCCTTGTCTGTGAACAATCATTTTTCCTTTTTCTGTAAGATGCTCTGAGATAGGAGCATCAATCAGACCTTCATCATATGAAGGACGACCAAGCACAATACCCATGTAGTATTTCTCAATTTCTCTTTTTTCAAATAACTGAGAATAATAGCGATGTGCGGTTTCGTTTTTTGCAAATAATAAAATTCCACTCGTATCCCGATCCAGCCGATGAACGGTGAATACAGATTCCACCTGTTGCATCAAACGGTCTTTCATTGAAACGGCAGATTGTGCGCGATCCGGAATGGTAAGCATACCGGCCGGTTTGTTCACCAGGATATAATCAGTTGTTTCTTGAAGAATGTCAAGATTATGCTTCACCTGTTGCCTTTTTTTTGTGGGATTGATTTAGATATTTCAATTGACGAATTTCTCTTTCATTCAAGAATCGCCATTTGCCGCGTTCTACATTTTTTTTGGTCAAACCTGCATACATCACACGATCAAGTCCTTTGACATCATAACCCAAATGCTCAAAGATTCTTCTTACGATACGGTTTCTTCCACTATGTATTTCTATTCCTATGATGGATTTATCTTTTGCGTCTGCATATGCAAGTCCATCTACCTGAATTGAACCGTCTTCCAAAATCAATCCTTTCAATATTTTTTCAAAATCAGTTTTAGTTAAAGGCTTGTCTAAACGAGCTTCATAAATTTTACGGACATTGAATTTTGGGTGCGATAGTTTTTGCGTAAGATCACCATCATTCGTGAGCAGTAGCACACCGGATGTATTTCTATCTAATCGACCAACCGGATAAACGCGCTCGATGGTCGCATGCTGTATGAGTTGGAGTACTGTTTTTCGACCTTGTGGATCTTCGGAGGTCGTGATATAATCTTTGGGCTTATTCAACAAAATATATTGAAGGTTTTTGGTGACCGACAAACGTTTGTTGTTAAAAGTGATTTCGTCGTGATGCAGTACTTTATAGCCCGGTTCAGTGCATGGTTTCCCGTTTACTTTTACTTTTCCGTCTGAAATCAGTGTTACGGCATCTCTGCGTGAGCAAATCCCGCAATGAGCGATGTATTTGTTGAGCGGCATGCTGGCCAAGGGTTTCTCTTGTCCTGATGCAGACTGAGCCGTTTTAACTTCTATTGCTTTTGGGTTAGGTTTCGAAGCGGCTACTGAAGAAACCACTTGTTTTACCGGAGCTGTTTTTCCTTTTGGATTAATTTTTTTGGAGGCGGACAGTTCTTGAGCTGCTTGTTTCTTTGCTAAGCGGGCTTGGTATTGCTCTGCTTTTAGATTTTCGAAATAGGCAGCCCTTTCTTTTTTGGCTTTTTTCTTTTCCTGACGGAAAGTTTCCTTAACTACACTATTCTTTTTTTTGTTGGCGAACTTGTTGAAAGTTGAACCTGGTTTCATTTGATTTGTTTTGCTGTTTTACAACAGGATGAGCTACGAAGGTAGTGAAATGAAGTGGCAAAGCTTTTTACATCTACTTTTATTCATGTTCAATCCCTTCGGGATTGTTAGGTAATTTCCTTTTATTTTATGTTATTTGGATTTAATCCCTTCGGGATTTATAGGATTGAGAGGTAGTGTATGTTATTGAGATTTAATCCCTTCGGGATTGTTAGATAAATTCTTTTTATTTTATTGAGATTTAATCCCTTCGGGATTTATAGGAGGAAAGAAAATTATTTTTCAAACGTCGCAAAAATGTCAAAAAGATAAAAGATAAAAAAATCGATAAAGAGCCCAAGCGTAAAAGGCTTGTATATAAATAAACGTAAGTCAGTATTACGTATATCTAGAGTATCGACACCCCCATGCCTGAAAGGCTTGAAAATGTAATCTCACGTATACACAAACTCAAAAAGGAAAGCAATCCAATTATCTTTGCCCTTATGCAACATCCCATATTGGCATTAATTCGAAAAGAGCTCTTGTTGGAATGGCGCCAAAAACATAGCATTTACGGCATATTGTTATATATGGCTTCAACCATATTTGTCCTATACATTTCAATGAGTGAGGCACCTAACGCCATCGTCTGGAATGGACTTTTCTGGGTGATTCAATTATTTGTAGGAATTAATGCTGTAGCTAAGAGTTTTCTGCAGGAAAGCAAGGGACGGATGACTTATTATTACACCCTCAGTCATCCGGTACATTTTATACTCGCTAAGCTTATCTATCATGCGTTGTTGATGATTTTTATGGGGCTGATAAGCTGTAGTTTATACAGTGTCTTTCTTGGTCATCCAATTCAAAACACCGGCCTGTTTCTGGGGATTGTCGTTTTGGGGGGCATAGGCATCAGTATGACTTTTTCGCTCATGAGTGCTATTGCATCAAAGGCCCAACAAAATGCAGCACTCATGGCTATTTTAGGATTTCCGGTGATTATTCCACTATTGATGATGATACTCCGACTAAGTCAAGCTGCTATGGGGGAAGTGTTTCGTGAAGGAGCCATCTTGCAGCTCATGGGTTTAATTGGTTTATTGGATATCTTAATTGTAGTACTTTCCGTGATTTTATTTCCTTTTTTGTGGCGCGACTGATTAAATTCCCACTGATTTTTTTGTGTAAATCGGAGGTGCTTTCCCATAACTTTGCGCCACAATCTTAATCTGTGGTAAAAAACTGGTGGAAAATAGTTGCTATTCTTTTGTTGGTATACACCTTCATTGCCGGATTTTTATTGGAAGTCCCCCGTTTACCTATACTCAATGAAACCATTCGGAAT
>JBILCT010000171.1:0-3769 GCA_044353025.1 Ferruginibacter sp.
ACAACAAAGAACTTTTTATTCAACTACTCATCGCCCAGGTTTTTTCAACTGCGCTGACTTGGGGTTTGCAATTGGCCGTTCTTGCACTCAAACTTTTGTTTGATGTCGACATTTCTGAGCGTATCTTTTTTGAAATTGGGGTTATCGTTTATGCTATATTTCACACTTGGTTTTTCTTGTCCAGATACCCAACCAATTTTGATGAACTTGAAAATGATACTGAATATCCGAAAGGACTCAAGATATTCTCCCAATACATTTTTCTTCCACTATTAACGCTGTATTTACTGATCCTGTATGCATACGGCGCTAAAATTGTGATGAGCTGGTCATGGCCCAAAGGCTTGGTTTCTTACTTGATTGTTTGTATTTCCATGATCGGCGGCTTAACTTTTTTGCTGTTATATCCATATGCACGTCAATCTGAAAATCAATGGATTCGGAACAGCACACGCTGGTATTATGTTTTATTGATGCCACTATTGATATTATTGTTCATAGCCATTTTTATGCGGATTGGTGACTATGGATTTACCATGAGTAGATATGCATTACTCATCTTCGGCATTTGGGCTTTCATCATTTCCATCTTCACGCTCACAGGAAAAACCAATATTCGATTTATTCCAGCTTCATTGACTATAGTGCTGATTGCGCTCAGTTTCGGGCCTTGGGGCATTGATTCTTTTTGTGCCAATCAACAAAAAAACAGACTAGAAAAAATATTGATACAAACCGGTTATCTCAAAGATGGGAAACTTACCCGCGAAGAAAAATATTCAGATTCTTTATTTAATGAAGTGTCTTACATTAGGATTTCTGTCTTGACAGATTCTCTGCATCGAGAGGTGATTTCCATTGTTCAATATCTTGATGAATTTCACACATGTAAGGTTTTAAATGAATGGTACCGTCAGCCCATTGATTCCATTTACCAAACAAAGGTCAATCAAAAGGACAAGGATGATGTCTATCCATCTGAAAAAGAGATTTATTTGAAGTTGATGGGTATTGATCCCTATCAAGTTAAATCTGACAATGAAACCAACAACAGCTTTCAATTATATGATGAAGAAACACCTACATCAACCTTGGTGAGCGGTTACGACCTGCTGATTGAATTTGAACAGGAAAACTCAGACAATTCAATTCCTGATCAGACGATTTCATTGCACGATGATACTTTTCTGTTTAATCAAAAAAAGTTCGATACTAAAATCGTCCAATTACCGGGTGCAACAACCCAGTGGATCATTCATGTGAATGGGATTTCTGATACCTTGAATATTTCTTCTTGGATGCTTGGAAACTGTTTAAAAGCAGAAAAAGAAAACGGTAAGGCATTTAAAACAAGTGAGCTTGTTGTTTCAAAAAATTTCAATAATAAGTGGGGATATCAAGTGTACTTTTCGAAAATGGAGGTAGTTAAAAACAAAGAAAAAAGTTACGCACTGTTAGGATGTAAAGCAAGTGTGCTTTTAAACATGCCTGATTAAATTAAAATGATTAGTTTATATTCGATTATAAATTAAAACATACTATTATGAGCCAATTCATCACACTTACAGAAGCACAAGACATGACATCTCGTTACCGAAATAGTCTGAGCTCCATGCTCACTACAGCTTATGAGAACTCATTGCTTAACTGTGAAACATTCAATAAATCTGATATTCAGGACTTGCTGGATCAAACTGGTTGCGAAAAATTCAGGGTTTATTTTGGGATGGATGAAGATAATGTTGTGAGGGCAATCATGGTAGGTGTTGGTCAGGATAATGAAGATATCCTGAGCGGTTCAAGTTCGCTGATTGTAGAGCATGGTGATAAATGCCCCAACACTTGTCCACAAAATTTACTATAAAAGAAAATGATAAAAGCATTTTTACATTCCATTAATTCTGTATTCTTAACGCATGCAATTTTTATTCCTTTTTTGATCGGAATTTTCAAATGGAAAAAAATTGATTCTAAGTTCCATCCTTTTATCATTTATCTCGGAATGGGCTGTTTGGCTGAATTTTTAGGATATTCTCTAAGGACAAATGACTTGCTCACTCCAATTGTATCAAACACAAAAAACTTTTTATATAGTTGGTTGGCAGGGTTGTTTTTACTGGAATTTATTTTTAGGTTTAACCAATCCCAAAATTCCAGATCTATTCAATTGATATTCACCGTCATTTGTTGGCTTATCTTCGGAATAGAATATTTTATCTTAGGATTAGATCAATATCGAGCCAGTTTCGTTGGGGTTTTCACTTTAATCTTTCTTATCTATTTTGAGCTTGATCTGATTATTAAAGTCGTTCATCATACACATTTGAGATTCAATAAAAAGGGCCTTTTTTTCATTCTCCTTCCGATGTTATTTTTTGATATTTTTTATTTGATTTTTTCAATACTTTGTTTCTATACTGATCATTATAAAATTGACACTTTGTTGAGCAACCTGCAATTTGGGTACATTATTTACAATTTTTTTACCTATCTTTTGTATTCAATTGCTTTCTTATGGTTTTCGAAACAAATCAATTATTTATCGCAATAGCCGTTTGCATTTTACTTGTTTTGTTTCTCTTTATTTTATTTCTTTTCCAATTACATAAGTATCAGCGTAGCATTCTTAAAGCACACTCCGAAAAAGCAAAGGCAGAAATCAATATGATTGAGCGCGAGCGTATGAATATTGCAACTGAATTACACAATGATCTTTCTCCTCAATTGGCGACGCTTCAAATGCTTTTCAATCAATTACAGACTGAGCAAAATGAAAATATCATACAAAGAGGAAATCAAATTATTGCACAGTCCATGGACCAAATCAGAAAGCAGATTCGAACATTATCTCCCATATCTTATTTTCAGTTGGATTTTATAGACGCAATTCAATATCTGGCACAACAGCAAACATTAGCAGCAAGCAACTTAAATATTCATATTTCTACTGCCAAGCATTTCGATCTTAAACCAGAAGCGAGTAATCATCTCTTTCGAATTTTACAAGAAATTATCCTAAACACGGTCAAACACGCCGATGCACGGAATTTATACATAGATTTTTCGACAGAAAAACAATCCATCATAGTACGTACAGCCGATGATGGTGTTGGTTTTAAAGAATCCATTGAACATTCAAGGAATGGGTTTGGTTTATTCTCCATTCAGAGCAGAATAGAAGCTTTAAATGGCGTTATTATGAAAAATCCGAACAATAAGAGCGGTACACATTATTATTTAGAATTCCCAAATAGTTGGGAAAAACAACCGATCGAACATTTTTCCAAGTCCTGATGTTTTAATACGATCATTATTTTAGAAATTATCCAATTCAATTAACATGAATTTGGCATTGAATTTTGTTGTTTGCTTTTTCGAAATAGTAGTTTTCCGAAAAGAAATATTATGAACATCTATTCATCTAACCTGATCTTGTTTTTAGGTACTTTACTGATTACTTTATCCGCGTGTGGTCAACAAAATGCTGATGACAAAATGATCAATAATAATACAGCGGAAGTACCTGCTATATTAAAAACTGAACAAGCTTGGAAGTCTTTACTCTCCAAAGAACAATATGCCATTCTTCGTCAAAAAGAGACGGAACGTCCATTTTCCGGAAAGCTATTATATAACAATAAGAAAGGAATTTATACTTGCGCAGGATGTGGTTCGGAATTATTCAGCAGCGACATGAAATTCGATGCACATTGCGGATGGCCAAGTTTTGACAATGAAATTTCGGGTAACAAAATCAAAAAAATCGAAG
>JBILCT010000172.1:0-3766 GCA_044353025.1 Ferruginibacter sp.
CAGAAGGGCTATAAAATGGCACACTACTATGCAATAATTTTCAAACAAACCATGATCCACTTAGAACGATACTGTGCGGGTGGCCCGGAAAAACGGGCGGAGCTTTTCGTTTTTCCTTGACTTTTTCTCCCTTTTTTGTCAAGAAAAAAGGGATGGCCTCCGCGGCCAAGAAGCGGAAGATAATCGGAAAGGGAAACAGTGAGAGCGTGAAGCGGGATAACCGATCTGCGGCCTCATTTTCGCGCTGATTTAATGGTCTCCACAGCAATAGAACAGAAAATAGCCATTTGATTTGTCGCGGTTTTGGTTCTTGAGCGGTTCCTGCCTTGTTCGCGAAGCAAAAAAAGTTACAATTTGATTTACTGTAAGCCTAGACAAATATCAAAATGAATAAAAAAGCGAGTTGCCTTGCAACTCGCTTTTTTATCTTCATCAGGTTTGTTTACAAAATCACTCTATCAATTACATGAATAACTCCGTTGGTCGCAATAATGTCTACGCCTGCAGGAACTACTATATTTGAAGCAGGGTTGTTACTTGTTGTTATTTTAACTGAAGGAGGTGTTGTATTAACAAGCAGAGAGACGCCACTTTGAAGTGTTGGCACATTCGCTCCTGAAATCAAATCGCTTGAAAATACATTGGTTGGAAGCACATGTGCTTTTACAATAGCAGCAAGATCAACAGGATCCGCATTGTTGATAGATGTCACATCTGGATAGCCTGCCGCTGCAAAAGCTGCATTGGTAGGAGCAAATACGGTGTATTTTCCCGCTGAAGTCAAAGCACCTGCTAAACCTGCTCTTACAGCAGCAGCTAAAACGAGTGAAAGATTAGGCTCATCACCAGCCAGTTCGGCGATGTTGTCAGTTGGAGGAAACAATACATTTGAAATGACATGAATAACTCCATTGTCAGCCTGTATGTCTGCAGTTTTCACTTTAATTCCATTTACAAAAACACCATTGCTGTTTTTTGATGCGTAGAGATTCGTGCCCTGTAACGTCTTAACAGTGTCAGATGTTGGAACTGCAGATGAAACAACTTTCGATCCCAATACATGATATGCAAGCACAGCTGTAAGGTCCTCAAGTGGCAAAGTATCAATCATTCCGCTTGTGATTCCAGCTGCGGCAAACGCGTCATTGTCCGGCGCAAAAACAGTCAGATTACCTGTGGACAAAATGCTGTCCAAATCAGCGCGCATAATAGCTTTTTTGAGCAAACTAAAGTTTGGATTTCCGTTGACTACATCAACAATGGTTGAGGCGGTTGGAGTGGGAACAGGCTCGTCTTTTTTACATGAACCTAAAGATGCAATCATTGTGATTCCAGTCACAATGGCTAAAAATGTTTTGGAAAAGTTGTACACTGCTTTCATAAATAAATTTTTATTTTAAACAAACAGCAAGTTTACATTTTGGTTCAAAAAATAATAATGATTTTGAACAGTATTTCTTAAATTAATAATATTTAATTTTTTTGTTTATTTATTGTATATATATAACAGGCTAACATTAAACAAATAATAGACGAATACGGATACACATTGTAGCTTTTTTATTTGTACCAAATCGAAGGTTTCAAGTTTGAAGTTGAAAACGGTCAACGTTTTTTAGGCATGAACAAACCTGCAACATGGCTCGTTTAATGGTAGCAAGTTTCAGGTTAAAGTTGTTAGGCGAGCAGAAGCTACGTTTATTTGTTTGAACTATGATTTATCTGATGAAATGATAGACTATGATAAAGTTTACATCCATCAATCATGCTCAAAAAAACCATCATCGTATTCATTCAATCATGTGTATCAGAGTTCAAGACAGAAGGGCTATAAAATGGAACACTACTATGCGATAATTTTCAAAGAACCCATGATTCACTTAGAACGATACTGTGCGGGTGGCCCGGAAAAACGGGCGGAGCTTTTCGTTTTTCCTTGACTTTTTCTCCCTTTTTTGTCAAGAAAAAAGGGATGGCCTCCGCGGCCAAGAAGCGGAAGATAAACGGAAAGGGAAACAGTGAGAGCGTGAAGCGAGGAAGCCTCCAACCTGCACCCTGGATGTTCATCGAACGTTGGGAGGTTTAAGGGTTTAATGTTTAACGTTGAATTTGTTTACGCGAATAAAAGCTACGTTCATTTGTTTGAACTGTGATTTATCTGATGAAATGATAGACTATGATAAAGTTTACATCCATCAATCATGCTCAAAAAAACTATCATCGTATTCATTCAATCATGTGTATCAGAGTTCAAGACAGAAGGGCTATAAAATGGCACACTACTATGCGATAATTTTCAAAGAACCCATGATTCACTTAGAACGATGATGTGCGGGTGGCCCGGGAATTACAGAGTGAGAAACAGAACGAGAGCGAAGTGGTATAACCGCTCTCCGTCCTCATGCTCGCACTGATTCATCTGTCTCCGCGGCCAAGAAGCGGAAGAAAATCAAAATTAGATACTGTAAGAGCGCGATGCGCTATCATCGCTCTCCGAAGTCATGCTCGCTCTGTTTAACTGTTGGGCTTTTCGTTTTTCCTATACTATTCTTTGGTTCGATTCTTTTGATCAAGCAAAAAATGAACAATGCTATAAAGACGATAACATAAAAAAAGACCGTCTTAAGGACGGTCTTTTTTTTATAATCAAAGCGATTAATTAACGTTGCATATTCACAATGTACTCCACATTGAAGAAGCCACCTTGTCCGGTTGCTGGATCAAGTACGCCTAATCCAATGTTCAGTTCAAGCGATTGGTCACAAGCAGAGAAGGTACCTGAAGCTGTACCCGGACCAACTTGCACTTGCCAGTTGGCGTAAGGTGAAGCTGCTCCAACCAGCGTACTACCTAAGCCAATGTTGGTTTGAATGTCTTGAGTTACGGTACGGTTGTTTGGATCAGACCAATCCAATGTGAAAGTGATTGGCGCCCAACCAGCATCAAAGATGTTTTCTACAACAATGGTGGCAGTGGTTGGTGATGTGGCTACCGCACTGGTGATTTTAGTTTGATAAGGACCATAAGCACTTCCGTCTAAGTCTTCACTGGTGTTGTCATAATCACCGAGTAATTCTGCAACAACTACATTAGACTCCAAACATTGACCACGTAAAGTCAAATATACGGTATCCTGAAATCCGGCTACTTTAACTGAAGGCTCAGACAAAGTAAACATCAAAGTGTCTTTGCGATTAGGATCTGTTGCATAAGCAGCAAATGGAGCTTTGATGATGATTTCAGCCAAAGCTTGTCCGGCAGGAACTGTAACGGTACCAGTTGTGTTACCGGTAGCGATCGTATATCCTGTACCTGGAGTGATACTCGAAATCGGAGTAACATTGTAGGTAATGGTACGATCAGAACTGCTAATGTTTGTGGTACCTAAAGACAGCGTGAACTGAGAAGTAGCGTTGTCTTGTACGGTATAAGTTTGATTCGATTTTCCAATAAAGTGTGCTTCAGCAGGTGGCACTTCAATGGTGTAAGGTTTAGTCCGATCACAACTAGCCAACAACAAAGTTGCAGCCGAAGCGATAGTGACAAATAATTGGTGTATGCGTTTCATAAACTGAATTTTTGTAAATGGTTGAATTAATAGTTGTCGTTCTGAACCATGTTTGGATTTGCCAAAATTTCGTCGTTTGGAATTGGCAAAACAAAACGGTAACTGTTTGCAGGCAATGTTCTCCATGCTTCAGCAGCATCAGAAGCAGAACGTTCTACCGATAAATTATTGCGCTTCAAATCCCAGAAACGGAATCCT
>JBILCT010000173.1:0-3752 GCA_044353025.1 Ferruginibacter sp.
CTGTTGTAACACAGGCAGAGCTTGATTACGTTGGAAGCATCACCGTAGACGAAGATCTATTGGATGCATCCGGTATTTTCCCTTTCGAGAAAGTATTGATAAGCAATATGAGAAACGGAGCCAGGGTGGAAACTTACACCATAGCTGGAGCAAGGGGTACCGGTGTTATTTGTTTAAATGGACCAACCGCCTTTTTTTTCGAGCCTGCTGATGAAGTGATTATCATGGCTTTCAAAATCACCGATGCGAAAGGAGCAAGGGAAGCCAAGCCCATTGTTATTTTTCCGAAAAACAACAACCTTTCCTACGAATTCGGTGAATTGAAACAATAAGTCTAAGATCAGACATTTCATTGCATGTATTCATTATTCATGATGAATAGCATGGTTTTACAATTTGACACTTGCCTTTCAAAAATTGAGCATCCGCGATTCTTTTTGAAGCTGTTCAAGCTCTGTTTTTCCCAGGTTTTGGCTTTACTTACGCAGATATATGTTGAAATCAAATGAAGGACTTCGTCCATATCATTTTTCATTGCTGTCGCTTTGGAAAATAAATTTTCCTCGCTGCATCAAAAACAAATGTCCCATAAAGGGACATTTGTTTTTGTGCGGAGAGTGAGGGATTCGAACCCTCGATACAGTTTCCCATATACACACTTTCCAGGCGTGCTCCTTCAACCACTCGGACAACTCTCCGTTTTGTAATAAACGGGAGGCAAATGTACGGGGTAATCTGTAAAAAATGAAAATATCAATCCAGTAGCTTCTCCATTTTCATACTTCTCGACCCTTTCAGCAAAAGCTGAATTCCTGTTGGATTGGTATCTTTAAACCATACCGCAGCCTCCGCTGAATGCTGAAACCATTGAAATTCTTTTGCAAACGGTTGGAATTCCATCCCAACCAAGATGACCTGCTCCCATGTATGTTTGCGTATGAGATCAACCAATATTTCGTGTTCTTTTTCAGCATCCGCTCCCATTTCCATCATGGCACCCAAGGCTAGCCATTTTCTTGTTCCAGAGAGATTTGCAAAGTTTTCAATGGCCAGTTTCATACTGCTTGGATTGGCGTTATACGCATCCAATATCACTTCATTCTCTTTAACTTTCAACCATTGCGAGCGACTATTGCTTGGTTGATATTCAGACAATGCTTCGTGAATCAGATGGTCATCAACGCCAAAATTTTTTCCAATGCAAACAGCTGCCAATACATTCGGAAGATTGTATGCTCCCACCAGGTTTGTTTCAATCAATGACTGATCATGGTCCATCTTCACGGTCAAAAATGGACCTGAATCCATAGCGATGCCCCTGCATGGTGAAGCTAAAGCACTGCTATATTCTATACAATTAGCAATTCCAGTTGACATCTTGGATAAATAGTCATAATCTTTATAAACGAAAACCGTTCCTCCAAAAACACGCAAGGCATCAAACAATTCACCTTTGCCTTTCCGAACTCCTTCTACCCCACCGAAGCCCTCCAAATGGGCTTTCCCACAGTTGGTAATCAATCCGTGGGTTGGTCGCGTGTAAGAACAATAACCTTCAATTTCTTTTTGATGATTGGCCCCCATCTCCACAATGGCCATCTCTGCATTCATACCAATTTTTAAAATGGTCAATGGAATTCCAATATGGTTGTTTAGATTGCCTTCTGTGGTGTATGTTATAAATTTTTTACTTAACACCGCATGAACCAGCTCCTTGGTGGTGGTTTTTCCGTTTGATCCGGTAATTGCAATAAAAGGAATTTGAAACTGATTTCGATGATGTCCCGCTAATTCCTGTAAAGTTTTCAGTACATCATCTACTTGAATGATTCTTGGATCGTCTGAACCAACTTCTTCATCAACAACTGCGTAAGAAGCTCCCTGCTCCAATGCGTTTAATGCAAACACATTTCCATTGAAATGTTCTCCCTTTAGTGCAAAATAGATATCACCTTGTTTCAACTTCCGTGTGTCAGTTTGAATAGAAGGATTGGCTTTATAAATCTCATACAAGTTTTCAATTGTCATAATCTTCGCGTTTATATTTAACCGTTATTATTGGTGAAAATAGAACTGGCTGATTGCGATGTTTGGTCAATAATTTGCTGAACCGGTAAAGCATAGATTTCTGACAACTTGGAAACGACATGAACAAGAAAAGATGGTTCATTTCTTTTACCGCGCTGAGGCACCGGTGCAAGGTAAGGCGCGTCCGTTTCCAAAACTAAATATTGAAGTTCAACATGCTCCAACACCTGATCTAATCCGGATTTTTTATAAGTAACGACCCCACCGATTCCTAATTTGAAACCAAGCGCAATGATTTGCTCAGCCTCTTCGAGTGTTCCACCAAAACAATGAAATATGCCGTTTAATTCTGGGTGTTTATACTTTGCAATCAGATCGATGGTTTCTTGTGTTGCTTCTCTGGTATGCAGTATGATAGGCAGATTATATTTTTTCGCCCAATCCATTTGAATGCGTAAAACTTCTTTTTGCTGTTCAATAAAAGTTTTGTCCCAATGATAGTCTAATCCACATTCACCAATACCTGCAAATTTTCTTTTGCCCAACCACAATTCTGCTTTCAATAATTCAGCATCCGGATTCGCAGTAACATAACAAGGGTGGAGTCCCATCATAGCCAAACAAAAGTTAGGGTATTGATGTTCCATTTCAAACAAGGCATCATGGGTTTCAGCATCTATGGCGGGCATGTAGCATTTTTGTAAGCCCGACAAAACTGCGCGTTCGATCATTTGCTTTCGATCTGATTCGAAAGCGTTCAAATAAATATGACAATGCGTATCAATCATAATTTCAAATTTAACCACTCCGGTGTTAATGCTTCAAATCGAAATCCTTTTCGCTTTCCTTCTTCGAGTAGTTTCAACAAAGCCGGAAACATACGTGATGATGCTTTTTGGCTATCATGAAAAACAAAAATATGTCCCGGATTCAAGTGTTTGGATACTTTTCTTGCACATTGTTCCGGTGTCAAACGAAGATCGAAATCTCCGCTTAAAACACTCCACATGATGATTTTAGCACCCGGATTATTTTCTAAAAATTGATTGGTTTGTGATTTTTTGATTCTTCCATAGGGTGGACGAAACAAATGACTCCCCAATTGCTTTTTGGCTAAGTCGATATCATAGAGATAATCTTGATCCGAAGTTTTCCAACCGTTAAGGTGATTTTGTGTATGATTACCAATAACGTGGCCAGCTTCAATGATTTGATTCAAAATATCTGGGGAATCCTTGGCATTTTTTCCAATGCAGAAAAAACTCGCTTTGGCTTGATATTTATCCAATATTTCCAGCACCTTAGGTGTATGTTCAGGATGGGGTCCATCATCAAATGTCAAAAAAATAACAGGCTCATGGGTATTAATCTTCCATACTTGTTTCCCGTACCATGCAGCAATGACCCAAGGAGTTTTAACGAAATAATAATTGGAGAAAATAGACAAGGGAAATAAACTTGGTTACTTTTAAATCGTCTGCTAGCGCAATACGTTTTTTCACCTCAAAATTAATTGTTATGAACACAAAAATGATTTTTTCGGCCATGCTGATTGCATTTGTCGTTATTATGAGCATTTCATGTAAAAAAATAAATGATCTACAAGACACTGAGGAAACCGTTGATCTATCTAAAAAGCAATCCATTGCAGATCAATTTACCGATGATGCATTCAATCAAATGAATGATGCCCTTGAGTCTGTTGGCTTAGTAGACGGTAAAAA